>CAYZPP010000066.1:0-5531 GCA_964480315.1 uncultured Alphaproteobacteria bacterium
TCATCATTTAAGTTATTTGAAAAAAAATTCTTGATTAGTCTAAGATTTCTTAATGGAAATCGGTTATGCCCTTTGTAGCTCAGCTAGTAAAGTAATTGATTTGTAATGATAACCCACCCAATTATCTAACACGCACATGTTATTCATCTAGTAAATACTAGCATCATTTAAGTTAAAAAGATTCAGTTATTTTTATTTAAGATATACCGACAGTATGCCGACAGATCAGTTAATAAGATTCAAAAAACAAAGTTTTTTGACAGTCGCTGATGCTGCACATCTGTTCCTACTTCGCTTCTGTTTGTATTGTTTTATTTAAGATTAATTTAGAGGTCGTTAACTCAAATTGAGTCCATAGGGTCACGCAGACAGCAGCAACTACAGCTACATATATATTTAAAATAGCGGGAACCATTTGAGTCTGCTGGAGTCCTAGAGTCCAGAAAAGCGATGTACCAGCTGTTGGTAGGTTCCCTAAATAGTTCTATGTAATACAAAGGTTTAGTCTTTTGATTACAGTAATTTTTATTTCCACTTAAAAAAAATAAAAAAAATATTTTTTGCAAATTTATACCAAAGAAATCATTACAAAATCCTGACCATCATGGGATTTCACACCCTACTACAATCACAATAAAATAGGTGTTCGGCTGGGGTTGTCTTTTGGTTGAGCGACTGGCACACACCGGTTTAATTCTATTGCTCCCAGCTGGGAATATTAACCAAGGAGATATAATGGCAATTAGTAAAGAAATATATTCTGCACCATCACTTAAAGATGACATTAAAGTTGCAAGTGAAAGTGCTGCAGAAGAAGCACAGCTAGAGTTAGATCAGCTGTTACAACAATTTGATGAATGGAAAAAAGAAAATAAAGGTGGCTGTAGAGATTTTTTAAAAGACAATAAAGATGCAACTAAAGTTAAAAGAATAAATTTAAAAAATGGTGGCAATAGGGAGTCTAGCTTCGCACAGTTAGCAGATGATTATGAGGATGATATTCAGGTTGTTTATATTGATGAAGTTAAAGAAAATTTTGGAACATAGTAAAAAGAATAGGTGGAGTTAAAAATGAATAATAATGTAGGGCTTAGATGTCTAATTCCAGTTACTACTGATGATGTTAGAGAACAGTTAGAGGCACAAGCTGTTGTTGAAAAGGGTTTGGTACTGTTACACCTGCGCTGCAGGCTGCTCCTAATCTAATTAAAGCAGACTCATTTACATCTTTTGTAAATTTCACACCTAATTTCTACCAAACTAAAACTCCATTAACTAAAAAGGAAATTGAAGATAAAAAATTTAAAAAAATGATGGAAGATGAATATGGAGAAAAAGCACTTGAAAAAGATGTAAGAGCTAAAATGTATAAAAATAAAAAAGCAGGTAAAGGAGAGTTTGAGGATTTTTTTATAATTCTATATTAAGCTCTTATGCAATTAATATTTTTATAAAACTTAATAAAAATTGTTAGTAAGTAGCGAGTTGATATACTTAGAATTTTTTGAAAGTCTTGAAATGCCAGGTATAAGATTCCTTAGATAGCCATCTAAATTAGATGAATATTTAAATTCCAATATAATTTCATCAGTATTAATAAAAAAAATTTCAATATAATTATTCATTTTTTTATGTTTCAGTTCAAAGTCAAGTGTGGCTCTAATCTTTTTATCAGCAGAAATTAAATAAACTCTATTATAGCTTGTCATTGATATTGGTTGTAAGTTTTTTAAAGGCAGTAACTCATTTATATTTTTAGTTAAATTGAATAGGTTATCATCAGTTAATTTTTTTTTATCAAATTGATTAAGTTTATAAAATATTTTATGACCTTGAAAATTTTTTTTTATTTTATTTTCTAATATGGGAGTAGTGAATATGTCTGTGTTTTTTCCATACCATCTTACTCTGTACTTTTCTCTATTACTTATGCCATCAAGATTATCTACGGCTGATTTTAAACCCAAAGTGTCAAAATAAATACTATTAACAACTCTTTCATTAAATTGTTCTATAAAAAATAATTTACTACTTAATAAACTTAATAACAAAGTTTCTTTATCTATATTTTTGAATACCCACTTTCTTTCAAATCTAAAATCATTTTTCATTATTAAATTTTATTTTCAGGATTGTAAATTTTATCTATGATGTTTTCAGTAATCTTGTTTTTACGACTACTATTAATAGTAAACTTGGATGGCTTATCTTTAACGTATAAAATCTTATAATTTTGATTTTCAATATCTTTAACTATTAATTCTGGTGCTTCGTATTCATTCTTTTTTATATATGCTGCAAAGGGAATTCTTACATCAGTTGTATTAACATTTTTGGCATTAACAAACGACCCATCCTTACTAACGATACCTAAATAAGATTTTACAATATGCACATCGTGAATTTCTATTTTGGAATTTTCACCAGCACTAATGGCTTTATCACCAATATCTTTAATATATACATCAGATATAACAGCATTAGTTTCAGAAAAATCTATTGCATCATTTTTTATATTAGTTATTTCCAACCCACTTATATCACCCTCACCATTATCAACATCAATTCCATCTGATGATATATTTTTAATAACTCCACTATTTATTATAAAATTAGAATTTACTATGTTGATGGCATCCTCAGAAAAAATATTTTTTAATTGAAAGTTTTGCATCTTTATTTTAGAATTATAAATATTTATTGCCCCATATAGAATATATTTATCAAATAAAATATTATCTGAATTTCCTTTCAAGTTTTCAAAAACTACATTATGAAAATAATTCTCATTAATCGTATTTCTTATAAAAATACCTCCTCCTTTATTGTCTTTTCTTCCAATAATCTTTATGGGTAGATTAACTTTTGGGTCACCCCCATCTACATAAAATGATGATTCGGATATAATAAATGATTCATTTATTAATATTATTTCTTCATTTTGATTAATTTTTACAATAAAATTTTGTGGAATAACTATGGTCTTGTCAATAACGGTATTTTTATTTTTTAACCTTAGTGATGTGCCTTCAATATAAAAATACTCTAAGTAAATATTTTTTGGCACATTTATATGCTTTAACTGTGTTGAGGTTAATGGATCAATTATTTTAAAAAATTTATTTTGATAAATCCTGTCTACAAATAAAGCCTTATTGCAATAAATTTTATTATTTGCTTTTTTATCTAAAATAATAAATTGGTTTTTTTTATCAATGGATTGATTAAATTCGTAAATAAATTCTTGATTAAGTAATCTGTTTTGACAATAAATTTTTTCTAATACTAAACTCTTATCTGGTGGTTGATTCCATTGCAAAAAATTCCAATTTCTTATGTCTATACGATTACCAGATTGAGTAATTAGAAGATTAAATGGTTTCGAGGAAAGTTTTTTTTTAAGTCTATTTCCTCTCTTGTATATTTCCTTTTCACTAAAGTAATATAATCCCGGACCAAAATGATATGTGTTATCACTGTAAAAATAATCACCATAAATTTTAGAATTAATTTTTAAGATCTCACTTTGTCTTTTGTTGAAGAATTTATCTAAAAATTTTTTAGAAGTAATTTTATATATATTTTTTTTATATTGTTCAAAAAAAATTTTGTTTGGTTCTCCAGTTTTTCTAAAAAAAAATTTATGAGGAAAGGGGTATGAGCAATTTTTAATATCTTTATTACATGAGATCGCTGTTTCAAATGATGGTCTACTGTTTCTGTAATATCCTTTGTCCCAATCTAGTATATTTTTGTTATAATTTACAACTGTTCTATGACCATCAAAAGGTATTGGCTCAAATTTTGCACTTAATGGATTATAATAAAACTTTGCACTTTTTAATATAGTGGCATGCTGATAATAGTTGATATCTGAGGCAGCAAAATACCAGGCCCATTTTTTAACATCAAAAATATCTTCCATCTTTAGATTGCCATCAAAAAATTGTTTAAGTAAATTATGAGCAGACTGTGTTAATTGAATATTTTCTTTTGATAGCCAGTTTTTTTTATTATAAACTTGGAAAACTATTTCTTTTCCATTCTCATTATTTAGTACAGAATTCCACTCTTCTACTATAGAAAAAATTGGTCCATTTCTTTTTTTGTTTCTCTCTACAAGAATCTTATCAAAGCCCTCCTCCAAAACATAGAGTCCTTTATCTTCACCATTAATCTTTAAATTAATAAATTCATATTTTACCTCCATTATGTCACCTATTTGCATAAATTCATGAAATATCCACTCATGAATATAATTTCGGGCTCTAGGTTTCATTAATGAAAACTTATTTAATCCTAAAATCTTTTTATTTTTGTCTAGCTCAATTTTATAAGAAGCTTTATCTTTTTCATCATAATGAATTTCTCTATCACCTTTTAAACGTAAATCAATTTTATGTTTCTGTTTGTTAAGTTGTATTGAGGCCGAAACTTCTTTGAAATTATAGCTCATGCCATCAGCATATTTTAATGCACTTTTTCTATCCTCTTCTAAAATTAATTGATTTTTAAAACTTATATCAATATTAATTTCTGGAATTTTTATAAAATAACCATAAATAATTTTAGGTATTATCTGAGGTATTTTTAAATAGTTATTGTAAGATGACTTATACAATCTATCTAAAAATGTCTTTTTATAATTACCCCAATAACCTGTATTCAAAATTAAAAACACAAATATCAAAAATAAACTTACACTTGAAAAAAAATAATATTTTAAAAATTTATGGAATAGATTTTTTTTAGTTTTAGTTTTTTTTATTTTATTTCTGACAATCATTTCTATAAGAATGATTAAATTGCAATAATATCACTTTGTGCAACTACAACTTTTATATTCTTTTTTTGTATAGAGTTAATAACGCTATTTAATGCTTGAAAATTTTTTATTTGAATTTGAAAGTTTAAAGTGGTGTTACCATCAGACTTAACCAATGATATTAATTTTATAAAATCTGTTTTTTTTAATAGTAAATTTTTTAAATTTTCTATTTCTCTCTCTTTTGCATTAAAATTACAGATTATAGACAAGCTTAATTTATCTAAATTCTTTATTTTGTTTTTTCCTGAAGATTTAGAATAAAAGAATATCAAAACTAAAATAATCATTACACCAATTATAATAATTTGAAACTGTCCTGCACCACATGCAAGTCCAATAGATATAATTAAAAAAAGATAAACTAGTTCTTCTGGCTCTTTTATTGCTGCTCTAAAACGTACGATGGATAAGGCACCAACTAAACCTAGAGAAAGTGCTAAAGAGGACTTTACAATTGTTATAATAATTGTAGTTGTGGCTGCAAGAATTATAAAATTCTTAGAAAACTCTTCTTTATTAGACAGTGTTGTAGCAAATCTTTTATAAAATTGCTGTACTAAAAAACTTAAAAATATTGATACTAGTATACTAATGATAAAAGTTTCTAAATCTATGGCAATATTTTGTGTTGCTAAAATTTTTAAACTTGATGAGTCCATAAAATGATTTTTTAATATTCTGTAAGTAAATATTTATAAACTAT
>CAYZPP010000067.1:0-5522 GCA_964480315.1 uncultured Alphaproteobacteria bacterium
TTCAGTTTCCAGTTTAAGAGCATATAATTGCTTACCTGTAATAGATACGGGTGCATCTACACACTTGTGATTCTCGCTTATCTTTAAATGTTTTTCTATTATATTTGCACCTATTAAATTTCCATATATAGGAATCTTAATGTCATTTGTATGATCGGATATTCCAATTTCACAATCAAATCTATTTTTCAAAAAATTAATATTTGAAAGATATGAACTACTATCTGTATTAGGATATGATGAAACACAATGAAGTAGAGCTAAATCTACCTTATTTTTTTTGTATATCTTATAAACTTTATCTATTTCTTTAAGACTGGCCATGCCAGTTGAAATTATTGTTGGCTTCTTTGTCTTTAAAACTTCATTAATTAATTCATGATTTCCAATATCAAATGAGGCAATTTTAAATAATTTTACATTTATACTATCTAAAAAATTTACAGATTCCTTATCAAATGGAGTAGAAAAAAAATTAATTTTTTTATGTCTGCAATAATCACTTATTATTTTAAATTCTTCAAATTTTAATTCGCATTTTTTAAGAATATCAAATATTTTTCTGTATTTTTTTTTAATTCTTTTTTCTGTAATGTAGGTTTGAAATTTAATTGCACTCGCACCATTTTTTTTTGCTACATCAATTAACCTTAAGGCAGTCTTAATCTTTCCATTATGATTTATACCCGCTTCAGCAATAATAAAATTATTTAGTTTCTTGAAAAAATTATTTTTTACCATGAGCTTAAGCCTCCATCAATTACAATATTTTGTCCACTTACATAGCTAGAATTCGAACTAGCTAAAAAAAGAATTCCTGTATGTAAATCTTCTGAGTTGGCCATTCTAGCCTTAGGGACCCTTAGTGAATATTTTTTAATAAAAGATCCTTTTTGTGGTTTTTGATCATTGTATACTCCACCTGGTGATAAACAATTAACATTGATATTGAGTGGAGACAATATTACAGAATAATATTTTGTTAATTGTATTATTGATGCTTTGGTTGCTCCATAAATTTCAGAATTGTAATTGCCATTTTTTTCATAAATTCTAAAATCTGGGCTAATAATTCCATAAATAGAACCAATATTTATAATATTACATTTTTTGAGTTTTTTTTCTTTATGCACTTTAGCATAGGAATTGATTATATTTAGAGTGCCTTTGATATTTATATTTATAGTTTTATCAAGCTCTCTATTAGTTCTTTCATAAAATTTCGTAAAAACAGAAAATCCAGCATTGTTAATTATAACGTCAATTTTTTGATGATTTTTAATCAATAAATTAATGTTTTTTTCAACAATTTTTTTTTTCGTAATATCAACTTTTCTATAAGTGTAATTCTTATGTTTTAATCTATTTGAGCCTTTATCAAATCCATAAACTATTGCACCTATATCTAAAAATAGTTTGCAGAATGAAGATCCTATTTGGCCAGATGATCCTGTTACAATAATTATTTTTTCTTTAAAATTAAAAAGTTTGTCAATTTTTTGATTTATCATAAATATTTGAAATTAATCTAAGAGTATTATTCACCTTTTTTATATCAATTATTCTTTTCTGAATAGTTTTAATTTTTTTATGATAGGCATTGTTTTTAAATATTCTTAAAAATATACTTTTAACCTCTGAATCAAACTCCTTATTATCAGGGTTTATATAATTAATTGCATTTGTTTTTGCTATTTTTTTTGCATTAATTTTTTGATGTTTATATTGAGGAATACAAATGATTTTCTTTTTATTTAAAATTGCATCAAATAAACTTATACCTCCAGCAACAATTGCTATGTTTGATTTAACAAGCTCTTTTAAGTAATCTCCAGAATTAAAAAAAATAATCCTATGTTTTAATCTATTTTCTCTGATTTGTTTTTTATAAGCTAAAGGCAGCACAATATTTAATCTCAAATCTAACTTATTTAAAATTTTAATAACTCTAATAGATAATTTTTTGCTATCAAAACCCCCAAAAAAAATAAATATATTTTTAATTTTTTTTTTTACTTTTATATTTTTCTTATTAAAGTTATCTAAAATTAAATACTTATATCCTATTCTAGAGCCACTAAAGCTAGGCACATTTTGTATCAATGGGTTTAGGCTCAAATCAAACATTTTTCTGTGACTTGACGAGTCATCGATTATTATCTTTTTTTTATAGCTATCTTTTATTATCTTATAAAAGTTTTTTGTCATTTTTCCAAGTCTATCAATAATTAATAAATTTGCTTTTATATTTTTAAGATATTCAGCTTCTTCTTTTGAATAATCTTTAATTTTAGATTTTAGCTCTATGATTTTAAAATTGTACTTACTTAATATTGTTAAATTTTTTGAATAATTATCTTTAGTTTTTACTACAAAAACAATTTGATTAGATTTTAAAAAAAATTTTTTTTTAAGAAATTTTGCTATTATTATTGATCTGTATAAATGACCAGATCCTATTTCAGGAATGTCTGCTGAATCACATCTAAAAACTACTTTATGATTTGAAAAATTCTTGTATTTTTTCACAAATAAAATTTACATCTTTAATTTTTAAATCCGGATAAAGTGGAAGACTTAAAGTGTTATCCCCAAGGTATTTAGAGTTTTTACAGGTATTAATGTTCCATCCAAATTTCTTTTTAAATATACTCATATCTGTAACACTTCTGTAGTTAACACCGCAACCTATATTGTTTTTTTTCAAGAATAATATCAAATCATCTCTTTTTTTTTTAGTTTTATTTTTATCTAAAACTATCAAAAAAAGATGGTACGCATGCTTTATACCTTTCCCTACAAAATTTTGAGTTTTAATTGGCAAACTAACTACTTTTTTTTTGTATAATTCAAAAATTTTTTTTCTTTTTTTCCAACTATTTTCTAATTTTTTTAGCTGCACTAGCCCCATTGCAGCATTAATATCTATCATATTATATTTTAATCCAATTTCTGTTACGTCGTAGTGTTGAAACTTAATTGGAGTTTTTACACTTTCTGGTAAATATCTTTTCCAGGCATCCTTTGAGAGTCCATGGAGCCTAGCGACTCTAATTTTCTTATAAATGCTATCTTTATTACATATAATCATGCCACCTTCTCCAGTAGTAAGATTTTTAGTGGTATAAAAACTAAAACAACCTGTATCACCAAAATTACCTACATGCTTATTGTGATATTTGCTTTCAATAGAGTGTGCACAATCTTCTATTAGTTTAAGCTTATATTTTTTTACTATTTTCATAATGCTAGTCATATCACATGGTAATCCAGCAAGATGAACAATTAATATTGCTTTGGTTCTTTTTGTTATTTTTTTTTCTATTTGCTTTGGATCAATATTAAAATTATTAGGATCAATATCAGCTAAAACAGGTTTTGCTCCTGATAATATTATTGAATTGATTGTAGAAGCAAAAGTCATTGGAGTAGTTATAACTTCATCATTATACCCAATACCGCAATATATTAATGATAAATGAAGTGCTGCAGTGCAAGAGTTAACAGAGAGAGCATATCTAGATTTTTTATAATTTTTGAATTTTTTTTCAAATTTTTCTGTAATTGGCCCACTACCAATCCATTTAGATTTGATTACATTTGTGATAAATTTAATTTCTTCGTTACCTATATAGGGCTTACCGAATGGTATAAAAGAATTTTTCATCTATTTGAATTATTTTTTTTCTACTATGTAGTCACCGATTGCAAGATAATCAATATTATACTTCATAAAACATAATATTGCATCATTTGGATCATTTACAATTGGTTGTCCTTTTATATTAAAAGATGTGTTTACAACTATGGGTATTTTTGAGATTTTATAAAAATTATTAATTAAATTATAAAATTTAATATTGCTTTTTTTAGATACAGTTTGTGCTCTAGATGAATTGTCAGCATGAACAACTGCGGGTATAAGGTTTTTTTTATTTTTTTTTACTTTCACTGCAATTAACATGTGTTCGCTATCTTGATTCATGTTAAAAAAATCTTTTGCTTTAAAATCTAAGACTGCAGGTGCAAAAGGTCTAAAGCTTTCTCTAAATTTAACATTTTTATTAAGATGATCTTTCATCTCTACTGGAAAGGGTTGACAAATAATACTTCTATTACCAAGTGCTCTTGGTCCAAATTCAGCTGCTCCCTGAAACCATCCTAAAATTTTTTTATTAGCAATAATATCGGCAGAAACTTTGGTTATGTCTTTATGAAATTTAAATTTCAATTTTTTTTTATGTTTTTCTAATTCTTTCTTAATTTGATTATTTGAAAATCTTGAACCTAAATAAAAGTTTTTATTTTTAAATTTATTACTATCATTTTTTTTAAAAAAGCTGACCAATGCCGAGCCATACGATATTCCCGCATCACCACTCGCTGGTTTAATAAATATTTTTTTAAATATTTTTTTATCATGTATAGCTCCATTTAAAGAGCAATTTAAACCTACACCACCAGCAATACACAGATTTTCGATCTTGTATTTTTTTTTTAATAATAAAAGTTGTGAAATTACAATTTCTTCGATTCTTTGTTGTAATGCAGCTGCAATATTTTTATGATGATCTGTAATTTTTGACTCTGGAACTCTTTTTTTTCCAAATAATTTAAAAAATTTATCACTTAACCATGTATCTCTTTGGTAGTGATATGTGATCCAGCTTTTATCAATTTCATAATTTAAGCCACTTCCTTTTTTGATTATTTTTCGAAATACATCAATATATGTCTTATTATTTTTAGGTATTTTTTTATTATAATTTCCTAATGGAGCCAAACCCATTACAATTCCCTCATCATAAAAAGATTTCCACCCTAGATAATATGTTATTGCCGCGTATATCAAACCAAGAGAATTTGGAAATTTGTTTTCACCAAAAATTATTTTAATTTTATTTTTTTCCCCAATTCCAACAAGGCCTGTTTCAAATTCACCAATTCCATCTAAAGATAAAATTAAAGAATTATTAAAACCACTTGGATAAAATGCACTTGCTAAATGACTTAAATGATGACTGTTAAACTCTATCTTTTTTTTATAATTTAGTTTGGTTCTTATGGTACTTTCTAAATTTAAATTTTCTTTAATTCTATCAAATCCATCTTTGATAAGGTCAATTTTATTACTATCTTCTAGTACCTGATTAAAATAAAATTCTTTAACATACTTTTTTGGTAAGAAGCCAACAGAAATAATATCAACATCTCTAATCTTGATATTTCCTATTTTTAGACAATCATTGATGGAATTTATGGGAAATGTTCTTGTATGTTTAATTTTAGTGTATCTTTCTTCTTCGCACGCGGCAATTACTTCACCACTTTTAATTAAAGTGCTTGATGAGTCGTGCCCTAAATTAAGTCCAAGAATATTCACTAGTTTTTTACTTTTCAATTTAAAATATAATTAACATGAGGCGATTAATGTAAAAAGCTATTTAATTTAATAATTATTATCAATATTTTTTAAAAATTTTTTTCAGTGCATAAATCAAGCCAATTGAGCTATTAGTACT
>CAYZPP010000068.1:0-5476 GCA_964480315.1 uncultured Alphaproteobacteria bacterium
ATTCTTATAAAATATTCAAAAAGACTAATTCATTACTTAAACTTAAATCGCCAACAAAAAATAATGTTTTTGATGTTTTGTCGCTTTATTTAAATTAGAAACATAATGATTTTAATTATTTGTGCAGCAGGTAGAGGATCAAGAATCAGATCAGTCTTAAAAAGTAAACCAAAAAGTTTAATTTCATTTAAAGGAATAACTGTCCTAGAAAATTTACTTAATATATTTAATTTAAATAAAATTAGTAAAGTAATAATTATTGTGGGTTACAAAAAAGACAAAATTATCAAAAAAATTGGTTATAAATTTAACGATAAAAAAATCACCTATATTTTTAATAAAAAATTTAAAACAACTAATAATATGTATAGTTTAGTTTTAACAAAAAAACATATCAATCAAGATATTATTTTTGTTGCATCAGATCTCTATTTAGAAAAAAATATTAAAGCAAGTATCAATAACTTAAAAAAGAAAAATTTTGTTTTAGTAAATAAAAATGAATTATTTTTCAAAAATAAAGATCTAACAAAAGTTAGTATTAAAAAAAATGTTATTAAATCAATAGGAAAAAAAGAATTCTTAGACAAAATTTCTGCAGTTGCACCAGGGATGTGCGGAATGAATAAAAAGAACTTTCTTAAGTTTATAAAAATATCAGAACAATTTATCCAAGAAAAAAAATATCAATATGGTTATAATGAAGTAATTAAAGTATTGATTAAAAATAAATTAAATTTTTTTCCATTTAATCCAAAAAAATATATGTGGAGAAATATTAATAAATCAAATGATATTAAATATCTTCAAAAAAGCTTAAAAATTAAAAGTAGAATTTTTTGATAATGTTATATTAAACATTCGCATATATTATCTTTTATCATCATACTTTTAGAATTATTTGCTTAAATTTAACTAATATATGGATTGTGCTAATAATATATAATAATAAATGTCTTATTAATAACAATTTATGAAAAAACAAATCATCTTAGGATATACCACTGGTGTCTTTGATTTATTTCATGTGGGACATGTAAGACTCCTAAAAAAAGCAAAATCTTTATGCGATAAATTAATAGTAGGTGTTTCAAGTGATAAACTAGTTAAAAAATATAAAAATAAGTATCCAATTATTTCTCAAAAAGAAAGAATTGAAGTAGTTAAGAGCAACAAGTATGTTGACTATGTTGTCTCTCAAAATACTTTAGACAAATTTATTAGCTGGAAAAAACTTAAATATGACCTTGTTTTTGTTGGTGACGATTGGTTTGCAACCACAAAGTGGAAACAACTTGATATAAAGTTCAAAGAATCGGGAGTTCGAATTATTTATCTCCCCTATACAAAAGGAACATCATCAACAAAGATCAATAATATTCTCAGTAAATTTAGAAAATAATATTAAATGAAAGATGATAAAGTCAGAGTTAGATCAAAAGATGAGTTAAAATCTAGGGAAAAATGTTTTTTGGAAATAGTTAATATTTTTGAAAAAAACAGAATTGATTTTTTTATACAAGCTGGAGTTGTTCTTGGAGCTAGAAGAGAAAACTATTTTATAAAGTGGGACTGGGATGTTGAGTTTGGCATTTTTGAGGAAAATTTTATAAAAAACCACGATTTGATTAAAAGAGAATTAATAAAAAATAATTTTAAAATATTTCATGAAGTTAAAAATTCTAAAGATAGAAAAATTGATGTTTGTAAAGATTTTGGTCCCAAAAGCACTGTCTATGAAATTTTAAGTTGGAAGTATAGTTGGATAAAAAAAAGATATTATAGATGGCATATAAATATACCAGCTAAATTTTTTAAAGAAAAACATACTATAAAATTTTTAGGAAAAAAAGTTTATTGTCCAGGACCTATTGATGAATATTTAGCATATCAATATGGAGATTGGCAAACACCAAAAAAAACTTCCGTTAAAAAAGATTATTTAAGTAAAGTATTTTATAATAAAAAAAGTAATATTTTTATTAATATTATCAAAATAATATTAATAAAAATTAGAACAAAATTTAAATAGAACGTAACTTGTATGATTAAACAATATTTATATATAATGAAGCTCACTTTCTTGAGAATGAGTTTGAATAGGATTTTTCAGCAAATTTACTCAAAGAAAAAAACTGTGGAAGGTAAAATAATTGAATTTGGTGCTTATGAAGGTTCATCTAAGAATTTTACAGGTTTTATGAAAATTATTGGAAAAAAAGATATTGTTTATGCCGATAAGATTATAAAAAAAAACAAAGGAATTATGAGTGAAGATCTTGAAAATACATTAAGTTTTCATGATCAAAGTTTTGATAATGTAATTATATTTAACGTACTAGAGCATGTTTTTAATATTAATAATGCAATAAAAGAAATACATAGATGTTTAAAAAAAGATGGCTTTATTATTGGTTCAACACCTTTTATACATAGAATTCATAACGCTCCTAGTGATTTCAACAGGTATTCGGAGCAATTTTTAAATAAAATACTAATAGAAAAAAACTTTACAGATGTTTCGGTTGAGGTGTATGGATTTGGACCATTTACAGCCTCATACGTAATGATCTTTGATTATACAAAATGTATTCCAATATTAAATAATTTCATTTTAACTTTTTGCATTATGGTAGACACATTTATAAATATATTTACAAAAACAAAATTGAAAATAATTTATCCAATAACAATTTGTTTTAGTGCTAAAAAATAATAACAAATAAATTAAATAAAAATAAGGAAAAATTTTGTGTGTGGAATTAATGGTTTTAATTTTAAAGATATAAATCTTATAAAAAGGATGTCTGTTCTGACATCAAGTAGAGGCCCAGATAATGAAGGCTTTTATTCAGATGAAGACTATACTGCAGGACATAATAGGCTGAGCATAATTGATCAAGAGATAAGATCTAATCAACCGTATTGCTTTAAAAATTATATTTTATCATTTAATGGTGAGATATTTAATTATATTGATCTCAAACACTCTTTAATTGAAGCTGGTTATAAATTTGAAACCACATCAGATACAGAAGTATTGATTAAGTTATTTGATTTTGAAGGCACTAGTTCTTTTAAAAAATTGTCAGGAATATTTGCTGTTTCTATTTATGACACTAAATTAAAAAAATTATATTTGATTAGAGATGCTGTTGGAGTAAAGCCACTGTATTATTATCATGAATCTAATACAAAAAAATTTATTTATTCATCTTTAATAAATAGTTTACTCCTATCACTGAATGAAAAAAAATTGAATCATAATGCGCTAATCTCTTATTCAAATTTTAATAGAAATGATTACAGGGAAACTTTTTTTCACAATATTTTTAAAGTTTTGCCAGGTGAACTAATTGAAGTTTCAAATGGTGAGTATAAAAGGTTAAAATTTATAGATTATGAATTTAAAAATATAAATAAGAATTACAATACTTCAAAAGAAATAAATCATCATTTTTCGAAACAATTTATGTCCGATGTTCCTGTGGCACTTTCTTTATCAGGTGGAATAGACTCAAGTATAATTTTTCATGAATTGCTAAAAAATAAAGGAACACAGTTCACAAGTTACTCCGTTTTATTTAAAGATTCTTCTAAATACAGTCAAGATCATGAAGTGGCAAAAAATATTTCAAAGACATATGGGGTAAAGTTTAACTCAGTTGAAGTAAATGCAAATGATTTTATGGAAAACGCAGAAAAAATTGTTGATATTGTTGAAGAACCTACTGGAAACACGAATTCAATATCAAACTTTATATTAAGTAAAAATATATCGGAAAAGGTTTTATTCTCTGGCGATGGTGGTGATGAGGTATTTACAGGTTATAATAAATACAAATCAATTTACATTGCATCACTATTAAATAAAGTAAATATTTTTAGAAACTTAAATTTCAAATTTAAAAATAAAAATTTAAATAGAATATTTATGAACAAGTCTCAAGATTTATTTCTTTCTTTCAGTGAACAAAATTTAATTAAAAACCAAAAAAAAGTTTATAATAATTTTAAATATGTAGAGAAGGATGATTTGAACGAAATATTCAATCAATCTAAAGGTTATAGCAATAGCCCCAATCTTTCTAATGTTATGTTCCACGATTTAGATACATGGGTTCCAAACGATATATTATTAAGAAATGACAAGATATACGCAAATCAAGGAATAGAGGCAAGGGTTCCATTTTTAGATAAAGATATCATAGAGAAGTTTTTAATGATGAGTAATCATAAAAAGTTTGGTTTTTTCTTCAATAGTAAAAACTTGTTGAAAAAAACGTATGAAAAAGAACTAAGTATGACTTTAAAGAAAAAACGGGGTTTTAATTCTCCATTTGCGGGATGGCTTAGAAAAGAGCTCTATGATTTTGCGCAACAAGTTTTAAGTAAAAACTATTACGATTCCTCACGCCATATAAATTTTGATGAGTGTGCAAAATTAATTAAAAAACATAAAGAAGAATACTGTGACCCTTATTTAATATGGAATTTAATAAGCCTTCAAATTTTTTTGAGAAAGTTTAAATTTTAAAATGAGGATTTGTTACCTATCAAATTCAGCTATACCATCATCTGTAGCAAGTTCAATTCAAATAGTAAAAATGTGTGAAGCATTTTCAGAACTAAACAATGAAGTTATTTTAATAACAACTAATTTAATTAAAAAAAAACAAAATATATTCGAATATTATAATGTGAAATATAGGTTTATATTTATGAGAATTAAAATGTTTAAAACATTTCCATTGGGTTTTAAGTATTATTTATTCTCAATTTTTTCTATATATGAAAGCTTAAAATATAACCCAGAAATTTACATAACTAGAAATTTTTTTACTTGTTTTTTACTAGTATTATTAAGAAAAAAAATAATTATGGAATTACATCATGATTTAGGAATAGAGTCTAGAATTGTTAGATTTTTAGTTAAAAACTTTAAATTTTTAAATTCTAAACACATAAAGAAAATTGTAGCAATTACAAAAGGTGTTAAAGACGAATATGTAAACAAAAAAATTATAAATGAAAATAAAATTATAATTTTACCAAGTGGATCGTCAATAAAAAAAAGATTTGAGTTCTCAAATAAGAAAAAATTTTTCAAGATTGGTTATTTTGGTTCTTTATATAAATCTAGAGGATTAGACCTAATAAGAAGGTTAGCAAAAATTGACAATAAAAATGAATATTATCTTTATGGTAATTTTGATAAACTTAATAATTTTAAATTCAAAAATTCAATAAAAAATTTACATCTAAAAAACTATGTACCCTATAAAGATATACCTAAAAATTTGTCAAAAATGGATATACTCTTAATGCCATATGTTTCATCTATAACAGCAGCAGGGGACGTGGGAGATAATACCAAATTTACATCTCCATTAAAACTATTTGACTATTTAAGTGTGGGAAAAATTATATTATGTTCAGATTTTCAGGTACTAAAAGAAGTAATTGATGATAAAAA
>CAYZPP010000069.1:0-5401 GCA_964480315.1 uncultured Alphaproteobacteria bacterium
GGTGGTATAGTTGTAAAGTCTGACGCGGATTATGAGTATAATCTAATAGATTATTATAATTCTCCAGAACCTGATTATTCAAAACTTATAGATAGTATAGAATTAATCTTTGGAGATTTAAATCTATATAAAAATAAAATAAATTATGATGAGATAAATATAGATTTAGCTGCTAAAAAATATGTAGATTTTATTAGTTCATTATGATGTTAAAAAAAATAAAAAAAAAACTGAGATCCAATATTTATACTGAACATTTTTATCAGTTAATTAAAAATTTAATATATTCAAAATCAATAAAGAATAATCCCTTTGGTAAAGTTGTATTGGCTAAAAAAGAAGAGTACTTGAATATATATAATAATTCATTAAGTGAAGTTTATGATGAAGTGGATAATTATGAGAAAGAAACAGGTTTTAAAATTAATGAAAAATGGTTAAATGATTTAGCTCTTCATACTCAGGTTGTGATAAAAGAATCTAAAATTTGCTATGCTCATGGGAGACTAATTTATTCAAAATTAAGACAATATATTAATGATAATTATGAACTTTTAAAAGATAAAGAAATTTGTATTGTAGAAACAGGAACATCTAGAGGTTTCTCTTCTTTGTGTATGGCAAAGGCTTTAAAAGATGCAAATATAAAAGGCAAAATATATACAATTGATATTATTCCAAATTCCAAAAAATTTTATTGGAATTGCATAGATGATCTAGAGGGAAAAAAAACAAGACTAGATTTATTATCAAAATGGTCTGATCTAATTGAAAATTATATTATCTTTCTTGAGGGAAATGCTAATAAAGTAATTAAATCAATTAATATGAAAAGATTCCATTTTGCATTTTTAGATGCGTCACATACATACTTTGACGTCAAAAATGAATTTATTGAAATAGCCAATAAACAAGAGGAAAAAGATATTATTATATTTGATGATTATACTCCTAATTCTTTTAATGGTCTTATAAAAGCAGCAAATTATGTATGTAAAAAATTTAATTATTCTTCAAAAAATATTAAAGCTAATAAGTATAGAGGCTATTTAATAACAGAAAAAAATTAAATTTTTTTCTTAAATATAATATAATGATTAAATTGCTAGATGAGAATATTAGTATAGCAGACAAAATAATTTTATTTTTAATTACTATGATTCCTATGATGTTAATTACAGGACCTTTTTTACCAGATTTAAGTGTCGTAATAGCTTCATTATTTTGTTTATATTTAATTTTTATGAAAAAAATTAAAATTAATTACAATAATAAATATATTTACTTGTTTATTTTATTTTATTTTATATGTCTAATTTCTTCGCTTCTTTCTTCTGATCCTCTGATGTCTTTAGAAAGTTCTTTATTTTATTTTAGGTTTTATTTTTTTCCTTTTGTATTTTTATACCTCTTAATTAAATTTAATGATTATTTTTTAAAAAATATTTTTTATATTCTTATAATAAGTTTATTGGTTGTTTTTGTTTCTGTTTATTATGAGGCTTTTAATGATAATTTTTATGAACACCAATATTCTGGTGTTTTTGGTAATGAGCAAAAAAGTGGGAGTTTTATATCTCGTTTTTATCCACTTATAATTGGTTTAACTGTATATTTCAATTATTCACAAAAAACCTTAAAATTAAACTTTTCCCTAATTTTTATTTTTGTTTTATCTTCATTAGTCATTATTATAAGTGGTGAAAGAACGTCTTTTCTTTTGTTCGCAATATCTAATTTTTTATTTTTCTTATTTATTAAAAGTTTGAGAAAATTTTTTATTTATGTGTCTATTTTTTCTATAATCGTAATAGCAATTTTTTCTCAAACAATATTTAAAAATTCTTTTGATAGAATTATTTTTGATACATATGATCAAATTATAGAAAGTAAAAATTTTAGTTCACATTATAAAGGTCACTACACTACTGCATTGAATATGTTTAAGAAAAATATTTCTATAGGAGTAGGCCCAAAACTATTTAGAAAGCTATGTAATAGAGATGAGTATAAGCATATTTGGAATGTTCGAAAAGCCCGCGCTGGACCTACGAATCAATTCTACCCCATATATGAAAATAGTTGTGCTACCCATCCACATAATTCCTACTTACAATTATTAGCTGAGGTTGGTATTTTTGGATTTAGCTTCTTAGTATTATTGCTATTTGGCACGATTTATAGTCTTTTTAAATTAAATAAAATAAAACCGAGAATACATAATAATAATATGAAATATTACTATCTATATTTATCAAGTTTAATTTGTGTTTTTATTACCCTTTTTCCATTTATTCCAAACGGTAGTTTTTTTAATAACTGGATTAATGTAATTTATTATTTTCCTTTAGGATTACTAATGTATTCTAATCATCAATTAAATAAAAATAAAAATCTGACATTGTAATTAAATGAAAATACTTATCACAGGATGCTCCGGCTTTATAGGCTTCCATCTATCAAAAAAATTAATGTCCATGGGGCATGAAATTGTGGGTATTGATATGATGAATTCTTACTATGATGTCAATCTTAAAAAAACAAGATTGAAACATTTAATTGAAATCTCAAATAATAATTTTGATTTCTTCAAGATAAATATTAATTCAAAAAAAAATACAAATTCTATTTTTAATAAATATAAATTTGACAGAGTTATTAATTTAGCAGCTCAGGCAGGAGTAAGAGATTCTTTAAAATATCCTAATAAATATTTAAATTACAATATTAAGGGTTTTCTTAATATTCTTGAATTATGTACATTACATAAGATTAAGCATTTAGTTTTTGCGTCAACAAGTTCAATTTACGGTTTAAATAAATCCTACCCTTATAAAGAATCTGATGCCGCAAATCATCAGATGCAATTTTATGCTGTTACTAAAAAAACTAATGAATTAATGGCCCATACTTGGAGTCACTTATATAATTTACCTACTACTGGCTTAAGATTTTTCACTGTATATGGCCCTTGGGGCAGACCTGATATGGCTTTATATAAATTTACTGAGAATATCAAAAATGGAAAACCAATTAATCTTCACAATAATGGAGATCACATTAGAGATTTCACTTATGTCGATGATATTGTTAACGGCATTATTTTAGCAATGAAAAAAATACCAAAAGGTAATCCTGTTAATACTAAAATCAATTCCTCTAACTCGTATTCTCCTTTCAAGATCTATAATCTAGGGTGTGGTAATGAAGTAAGATTAACATATTTTATTTCTTTAATAGAAAAACAATTAAACAAAAAAGCAATTATTAATAATTTACCTTTACAACCAGGAGATGTTCATAAGACTAGTGCTGATATAACATTAGCGCAAAAAAATTTAGGATATAATCCTAAAACTAAAGTCGAAGTGGGTATTAAAAATTTTGTTAAATGGTATTTAGATTATAAAAAAAAATGATAACGCATATAATATAAAAATATAATTAAATGATTAATATAAGTGTCTTATTGCCGGTTCATAAAGAAACTGAAATGATATTTCAGGCTATCAATTCTTTAAAAAAACAAGTTTTTACTAGTTATGAAATTATAATTCTTATAGATGGTGTAAATGAAAAGTTAAATAATATTTTGATTAAAACTTATCATGAAGATATTATTAAGAAAATTATAATTATTAAATATTACAAAAAAAAATTGGGATTAACCAAACTTCTTAATAAGGGCATATTATCTGCTAATGCTAATTTAATTATGAGGAACGATTACGACGACTTATCTTTACCTTTGAGGATGCATAAGCAATTTCAGATATTTCAAGATAATAAAAATATTAAAATGGTCTATTCGTATTTTCATTTATTAAAAAACAATGATAGTTTGATAAAGCGATCACCTAATTTTATTCAAAAAAAATTACAGAAAATATTATTTTACAAAAATCCTATAGCTCATTCGTCGGTAATGTTTGATAAAAATTATATAATTAAACTTGGCTTATATAATGAAAATTTTATTTTTTCTCAAGATTTTGAATTGTGGGGAAGGATTATTAATGATGATATTAAAGCAATATCTTTAGTTAAGGATTATTTAGTTAAAATACGATTAAATAAAGAAAATATTTCATCAGTCAACTCTATTAATCAAAGGTCAAACTCAGTTATTATTTGTCTTCAAAATAAATTTTACCCCAAAAAATTTTCTTATAGTAAAAATATTAATTTTTTTTTGGAGATTAATAATCTTAATAAAGTAGAAAAAAATTATTTCTATGCTTTGAGTTATTCTTATTTGTATGAGCATAAACATAATTTTAGATTAAATTTTAATATTTTGATAAATATTATATTAATTTATTATCATCATAAATCACTTTTATTTCACAGGTTACTTAATAGTTTAAAAATTACATTTTGAAAAAAATTCTAATCACAAGTAATAATTATTATAACCTTTTTAATTTTAGATTAAGCCTAATTAAATTATTAGCTGATCAAAAAAAATATGAAATATATTTATGCGCAAAAAAAGATAAATTTATTGAGCATATAAAATTTAAAAAAATCAATTATTTACATTTAAACAGCAAAGATCGTTCTTATAATCTTTTTCAAAATTTATTTACAATTTTAGACTATAAAAAATTTTTAAAAAAATATTCTTTTGATTTTGTTTTATCTTTCACAATAAAACCAAATTTATTTCTTTGTTTTTTGAAGTTTTTTTATGATTTTAAGCTTATTATTACTTTAACTGGACTTGGTGATATTTTTCTTAATGATAAAAATATTTTAAATATAGTCGTAAAAAAATTATATTTAAAATTAATGTTAAATGCAGATTATATTTTTTGTCATAATCAACATGACGTTGATTTATTATTGTCATTAAATTCTAAATTAAAAAATAAAATTTCTTATATTGACGGATCCGGAATAAATCTTAAAAAATACAAATATTCACCTATTAAATTTCCAAATAAAAATATTTTTTTAATGCCTTCAAGAATAATAAAAAATAAAGGTGTTATTGAATTTATTCAATCTTGCACTTTATTAGAAGAAGAATTTCCTGGTAAATGTAAGTATCTAATTTGTGGTGATAATTATGTGGAATCCAATTTCAATAGTATATTTGAAAATGCACTAAAAAATTCCCCCGTTCTTTATTTAGGCTTTAAGGCTAACTTAAGTCATTATATAACTAATGCTAATTGTATTGTATTGCCTAGTTACAGAGAAGGGTTATCTAAGGTTCTCTTAGAATCTTTGTCTATTGGTAGACCTATTATTGCTTCAGATGTGCCTGGATGTAATAACCTTGTTATCAACAATAAAAATGGCTTCTTAGTAAATCCCCGTGATACTAATTCCCTATATTTAGGAATGAAAAAAATACTTCTTTTAGATGATAAATCTCTTAATGATTTTTCTTTAT
>CAYZPP010000070.1:0-5368 GCA_964480315.1 uncultured Alphaproteobacteria bacterium
CAAAGCTAACCCCACCAAAGCGCGCGTCAGCGGGAGCACCTAGGCTGTGTTGACGAAGTACTCTCTCAAATCCTTGGGGAAGGATCCCTGAACCATTAAAAATGGACGTATTAAATTACTATGATATGGTTTCATCATTAGCGGCACAATTATTAGACTGGGTTGAACAATTCAGCCCAGAAGTTATCGCTGCTGGTTATTCAGAGCCACTCTCTCAGATGATAAAAAACACCCCGAATACTTTGTTAAGGATATTGCATTACCCCCCTTTTACAGGGAGCGAAGCAAAGGGTGCACTTCGAGCCGCAGCTCATGAAGATATCAATTTACTGACTATATTACCTGCCGCGAACGAACCGGGCTTGCAAGTTCAAGACAGTGACGGAGAATGGCTAGATGTGCCTGCTGACTTTGGTCATTTAATTATCAATATTGGCGATATGTTACAAGAGGCATCAGCTGGCTATTTCCCCTCAGCCAGCCATAGAGTAATTAACCCAACAGGCAAAAATGCCAACAAATCGCGTATTTCATTACCATTATTTCTTCACCCTAGAGACGAGGTAAAATTGTCCAAACGCCATACACAAAAGAGTTACTTGTTGGAGTGTCTCAAAGAGCTAGGCGTAAAATAGTGCAAGCCGTTCGACTCTATGACGATTAATTGACTTAACTATTATTTATTTAAAAGTGCTCAGACACTTTTAACACCCCACTTTTCTTCTCAGTAAACCAATTACCTTATCTGCAATAAACAGACTAAAACAAAAAACCATGATTAAAATCATGGTTTTTTTTGTTATTGACACATTGTCGCTCGTTTACACTGACTTAATTAATGAGTTCCGACCTCAGTATGATTGATTTGCTCATCAGTAGCTGAATGATTTATTTTTCTATTTCGAGTCAATAACCTTTTTATATCCTCAATGATCATGTACAAACTGGGAATAAAAATAAGTGTGACCAAGGTCGCAAACAACACGCCAAAGGCCAAAGATACCGCCATTGGAATAACCATCAGGGCTTGCATACTGGTTTCAAAAAAAATAATAGGCACTAATCCAATAAAGGTAGTAATTGAGGTTAAAGTGATCGCTCTAAAACGCTTGGTACCGGCATAAATAACCGCATCAATTACCCGCTTACCTGATTTTCGGCCATTATTCACATAATCGACCATCACCAAGGAGTCGTTAACCACCACACCAGCCGCGGCCAATAATCCAAATACAGAAAACAAATTAAGGTCCAGACCAAGCATTAGATGCCCTAACACCGCGCCAATAACTCCAAAAGGGATCACAGCCATGATCATAAAAGCTTGCGCATAGGATTTTAACGGTATCGCTAGTAATGAAAATATTACCATTAACGAAATCATAAAATCTCGAAATTGTTTATCCGCACCCTCGATCTCTTCTTGAATACGACCAGAGACTTGACTGTTTACAGAAGGATATTTTCGCAATAATTCAGGTATGTAATTATCTCGAATATCGGCAGTGATTTCAAAAGGCTCGATTTGCTCTGCATCGACACTCGCCCAGACATTAATAGTGCGTCGGCCATTTTCACGACGTATACGAGTGACACCGTCAGATAATGCAATATCAGCCAATTCAGACAAGGGTAACTCAGCCCCATTGGGTGCAACTATCATCACCTCGTTAACATGGCCAACTGAACTGCGCTGTTCAAGTGGATAACGTACCATTACCTTGATTTCTTCGGTATCACGTAAAATACGCTGCGCTTCTAAACCGTAAAAACTATAGCTTACCTGCGAGGCAATATCAGTAAGTGTTAGGCCAACACTATAGGCCAGTGGTTTTAAAGTAAATTGTACTTCTTTAGCACTGGTTTGACGGCTATCATTGACATCACCAACCCCTTTTAAACTATTCAGTTTGACTTTTAATTCTTGCGCAGCGGCAAGTAAATGGTCATCATTTTGCCCCTCAAGTCGAAAAGCAATGTCCCCATCATCTCGGCCACCACCAAATAAATTATCGTTAATTGAAAACGATTTAACACCGGGTAAGTTAGGGATCGCTTTTCGCCACAAGTCTGCCAAAGCAAAGGTATCCATTACTCGTAGCTCTGGATCAACCAACTTTAAGATAATCGCTCCTTGGGTGCGACCTCGCAAACTCACATTGACATCATCAATCATTTTGCGACCATATTTACGAGCAATATCTTCATCAACCGCATTTAAAATATTTGAAATGGTCAACACCGTTTGTAATGTTTGTTTGTCAGAGGCGTCAATATTCATTTCAATGTTTACTTGCGGAAAGTCATGCGGTATTTTCGGCTGTCCGATGTAACGAACTAGACCGCCGGCAAAAAGTCCGGCACTGATTAACATAACACTAATAAAAAACATCAGTACCGCATACCGATATTCAATACAAACAGCAAGTCCTGGCTTATAGACAGTATCAATAAATTTATTTAAGTGCTTATCAACCGCTTTGCGAAGTCTATCTAATGGATTTTTAGGATTATAAGCTTTGATCTTCATTTTGACTAAGTGCGCAGGAAGGATCAATTTAGATTCAATCAAAGAAAAGATCAGACAAAATATCACTACAAGGCCTATTGATTTGCCAAAAGCTGAGCCAGGCCCATCACCCAACGCTAAAGGAATAAAGACAGCAATAGTGGTTAATACGCCAAAGGTTGCTGGCATAGCGACACGCTTAACACCACGAATAACATTTTCCGTAGTATGCCCATGTTGCTCAATTTCATCATGAGCACTTTCACCCATCACAATGGCATCGTCAACGACAATACCCAGCACTAAAATAAAAGCAAACAGACTGGTAATGTTGATGGTGACATTAACAAACTCCATTGGCATGACTAATAAGGTACCCAAAAAGCACACAGGTAAACCCATCATCACCCAAAAAGCGAGGCGCACACGAAGAAATAATGCCAGCATAAGAAACACCAATACGGCACCACTTTTCATGTTGTCCAACATCATGTTCAATCGACCTTCGAGGTAATAGGTCATATCAACCCAAGTTTCTAGTTTGACTCCCTTGGGCAAAAGTTTTTCTTTGTCACTAACATATTGTTTAACCACTTGGGCGACATCAGTAATACTTTGATTATCAGCCGCTCCTATAAACAGCGTGACCGAATTTTCACCATTAAATTTTGAATATTGCAGTCCTTCTTCAAAGCCATCATTAACCTGAGCAATATCACCAAGTAATATTTTAGTCCCGTCTTCGAGTGAAATAACAGGGATTTGCTCAAATTCATGGCCACGGTAAGCTTGATTTTCAACTCGCAGGTTGATGTAACCATTTTCAGCATGAATTTGTCCTGCCGACATATTTCGTGAAGAATTTCTCACTGCTTGCGCAACATCTCGAAATGATAATCCATATTCACGTAATTTATCTTTGCTGACATCAATCGATATTTCATAATTCAAACCACTGGATAAATTAGAAATATTAACCAATGGCAGTTGTTGAATTTCATCATGTATCTTTCGCCCTAACTCTTTTAATTCACCATGAGTTAAGTCACCATATAAACTAATATACAGCACTTCCTGACGAAATTTCTCACGTTCAATTTTAATCCGTTCCATACCATCAGGAAAACTAGCGATTGAATCAATCGCTGATTTTACTTCTTCCAACACAATTTGCGGTTCATAATCTAAATCAACCTCAAACCAGCCGTTAGAGAAGTTACGATTGGAATAGGTGATCATTCGCTTGAGACCTTGGACCGTTTCTAACGCCTCTTCAATTTTAATGGTAATACCTTCCTCTACCTCTTGCGGAGCTGCTCCTGGGTAGGGTGCGGAGTAAGAAATCCAATTAATTTTTACTTGCGGAAACATTTGTTTGTTGATGGTGTTAATTGTTAACAAACCACCTAGTAAAATAAAAATCATCAATAAATTTGCTGCGACACTATTACGCGCAAACCACGCAATTAATCCTTTGTGTGTATCATCCATCAGTTACTCCTTAACACTGGCGAGTTGAGTCTCTGATTCTGCTATCTGATTATTGTCATTGTTATTATTAGTGCTCAATGATAGTTTCATTCCTTCGACCGGAGAATCTAATGCAGAAACAATTAACTGGTCACCATCAACCAAACCATTAGCAACAATCACTTGACTACCTTGCTGACGAACAATAACGACCTTAACATAATGTAAAGTTGAATCATTATTCAATAAGGCAACTGTATCATTCACTACTAAGTAGCGTGGTAATAGGCTGACTTGAGGTAACTCAACACCTAAAATTTTTGCTTGAACATAAGAGCCAAAACGCAAAGGATTGATATCACTAATCGATGCTAGGCGATAAGGATCTTGAACTTCTGCTACCAAGTAACTCATCCGGCTTTTATCATCAATGACCCCTTCACTCCGGCTAATAATCGCTTGCCATACCTGCTCTTTTCCAGCAAAGCTTCCCAATAAATTAACTTTCGCGTTTTTGCCTTGGTTGAGTAGAAATCGTAATTGATTATCAGCAACAGGTAAACGAACCTCTGCAACTGCGGTACTGAGTAATTTACCTATTGCCGTACCCGTGCTAACGAAGGAGCCTAAGCCTATATGACGTTCAGCAATAATCGCATCAAACGGTGCCTTAACTTCGGTACGTTCCATGTTGCGTTCTGACCTAAGCACTGCTGCTTGTGCGGCCTTGACTCGCGCAAGTTCTTGCGCGAGTTGTGGTTTACGTAAACTTAAGTCAGTAGGAGAGCTATGAGTACTTTTTTGCCATTCACGTTCAGCCACTTTTCCTTGCGCACGCTCTTTCTGCAAAGAGGCACGAGCAGAAGCTAAATTAGCCTGAGCTTCAATTAAAGCTGCCTCATAATCATTGGGATCAATACGAGCTAATAACTGCCCTTCTTTAACAAAACCACCGCGCACAAAAATCTCAGAAAGTTCCATTATTTGACCACTGACTTGAGCAACTAATTGTGTTTCATATTTGGGTTTTACTATGCCATAAGAGTCTACTTGCAACGTAAGTGGCGCAACGCTGATATTTTCTACTGCGACAACAGGGGTAATATCAACTTGGTTTTTTTCTTCAGGTGGGGTCTTCATACTTGCAAAAACCCAGTAAAATAAGCCTCCAATAGCCAATATAACGAATGGGAGTATGATCTGTTTGTTTTTGGTCACTGCGAATTCCTTATTTCTATGTGATCTGCGATAAGAATGATGTATTTAAGGATAGGAATTCTAAAGCTACTATCCCAACCAATACTCATAAACATAGACACAAACCACCCAGTTTTCCACACAGAATTGCAGCGACCCGGACGAAAAAACCTCCTCAAGTGGAAACCACAA
>CAYZPP010000071.1:0-5267 GCA_964480315.1 uncultured Alphaproteobacteria bacterium
AAGTTGGAGAGAATGTTTCTTTGCCATTTTTAGATAGTAAAGTGAGAAGCCAATCATTTTATGTTGAAAGTGTACATCATGAATTTCGAAGTAATAAACATGAAATATTTATAGGTTTAAAAAGTGGTTATTTTAATGCTTACTGGCATTTTAGGAAAGAAAAGGCATGGGCAACAGAAGAGATAGAGTTTAATGAAATGATAAAACTTAATGATTATGAATTAAAAAAAAGATTGGGGGTAAAGAAATTATTTTACAAATAAAACATATCAACAATTGATTTATAAGATTTATTATTTGAAAATCAGGTGGATATAGATTTTTTTTGTATCTTTCTCATTGTAATAAGTTTTGTGTTATTATTAAATTTAAACTAAACACAAAGCTTATATAAAGATCATTAGTGGTGTTTATATAATTATCACCAGCAATAAAAAAATGAACAGTTTCAGATTACATAGTGTCCGTTTTGAAGAGAAAGATTTTGAAACAAACGAAATCAGACTTGTAAACCCTGAGCACAATTCTAATTATATTTCTCTCATAGTTGGAAATAATGGAACAGGAAAAAGCAGAGTGTTAAGTAAAATAGCAAGACAATTCGTAGAGTCCTTTAAAAATCAAAGAAGTAGGTATTTATTTGAAAACCTGATGGAATATGAAAGACCTCCAGAAAAAGTAATTACAATAACAAAGATGTATATAAAATATAGCTAGTAAGTGATAAACCAAAATATAGTGCTTTTAACACGCTTTGTTTCTTGTAATAGCCGCTAGAGGTTATTGAAAATAGAAAATGAAAACATTAACAAAAATATTAAATGGCAAAAAAATCGACAAAAAAACAATTAGTATTTCTAATAGATTCTTGGCAAGAAGGATATAAAAGTATAAAAACATCAACAGCTTTAAGGGAGGGATTTGATGTTTCAGAAAAGGAAATAGAAGTTAAGAACTTCCGTTTAGTAAAAGATGTTCTGTTTGGAGGATATAGCTTGAGACTTATTGATAAGAAGAGAGATTTAGAGAATAATATAATTGAAGAAAATACAAAGGCTCTTAATCATTTAAAAAACATATGGAAACAGGGTATTTCAGAAATTCATTCAAAAGAATTACATCCATTTTCGCTGAATACACGAATAGGAAAAATGATATTCGGGAATTTAAAAATATCCCAAAGTGGACTTTCTAATAGTTATCGTATTGATTTGATAGCTAAAGATAAGGACGTAGACGGAAAATGGAGAGATGATAGTGTTGACTACAAAAAAGTGCTAAAAGCTTTGCAAGGCTATAAAATAACAGAAGCCAAACTCTCTAAGTCAACTGAAACTAAAATAAATAGTGACCTTGAAAAACACTTTCGTAAGTATTTCGAAAACGCAAACAAAAGTACAGGTAAAATTAGAGGACTGTTTGACTTAGTTCTTGGTAATATGAATTTTGTTATTGAAATAAAAATGGCGAAGTCAATTAAAAATTCAGGTCAAAGACAAAGAGCATCAGGACAGATAAAACAATATCTTGAAGAATTTGGAAATAAGAACCTTATGCTCTTGGTTGTTGGTACTAATGATTTAAAACAAGATAAGAACATAAAGTCTTTGGAAAAAGAAGTGTTAAAAGATTTTAAATGTTATTACCATTACATAACAGCTGAATAATACAAAAAAACCAACTTGTAATATTATTTTTATTAATGAATTGAAATTTCATTGCCATTTACCATTGAGTTATAACGAATAATAGATTTTATAAAAACTAAATTATGAAAAAAATTAATATTGATTTAAAACCAGAAGAAAAAATTTTAACAGAAACAGCTTTCGGGACTGTTACAAATAAGAGAGTTATTTATTTTAATGGAATGAAATTCGGACGCGGAGGTTCTCGTAAAGATATTCCTGTACAACATATTACGTCAGTTGGACATGAGATTAAACAAAATATTTTTAAAGGGATATTTCAGGTTATTTTCGGAGTAATATTTGCAATCTTGATAATTGGAATATTTTGGTTCATTAAAGGAATTTATAATATTATTGGCTATCCGATATTAACAATAGATACCTCTGGACAAGATAAAAGTATAATGATAGGTAAACCAAAATTTAAAGTAGATGCTGATGTATTTGCTTCACATTTAAGAAATGCAATGTTTAATGACGGGAAATAAAAATATTTATAGCTTAGTGTGTTTATTTCCAAAACAGCATTGAAGTCAATAATTAATGAAGAATCAAAATAAAGACAGTTTATTTTATATAATAAGACTCCTATAATAATCAATCTGTTCTGTCTTGCATGTCATCCCAGTAGTCAGCATCCAATTTTTTAATCTCTATTATTTCTTCCACTTGCATTCCTAAACCAAAATCATACATGTATTCTGCAAACATGTTTCCATCAATTAGAACAAGGGTAGTTGAACCATTTAAATTTTCAGCATATTCTATAGCTCCTTTGCTATATCTGCTAGTCGTAATAAATACTCCTTTATTGGATTGAGCGACAGCTAAAGCGCCTACAAATCCTTGAATCTCAACTCTTCCAACTGTATTATCTTTTGCATACCTTTTTGCTTGAAGGTGTATTCTTCCAAGCCCAAGAACGTCTTCTTTTATTATTCCATCAATACCTCCATCATTTGATGCTTTAGTTACTAATCCAGAATTTTTTATTTCACCTCCATACCCCATTTTTTGTAAAAGCTGAACCACTATTTTCTCAAATTCAAGAGGGGATTTACTTAAAACTGTATCTAGAATTTCATTAAAAACAGTTTTTTTGATACTATCGAATGAATTATAAAGCCTTTCTTGAGGAGTGGATTCAGTATTGTTTGCAAGAGTAGTTGTTTCCTCTTTTATACTTTTCTTTTCAGTATCTCTTTTTGAAAGGACTTCATCTATATAGTTGTCTATCTTCTCTGGAGTTTTTAAAAGTTCTATTCCTTCATTAGATAACTCATAAACACCTCGTTTGGGTTTGTTGATTAAGCCAGCTAAGTTGCAATAACTCAAAGCCCATGATATTCTATCGTAAAATATTGAACCATTTCCAGAATCATACATTCTAGTTCTTTCTTCATCTGATAGATTGAAATGGTCTGCCAATGGTAATTCCAAATCTTTCAATTTCATTGTTTGATTTTGCTTAATTAGCTCTATTGCTGGAAGTCTAATTTCAAAATGTTTTGGTATGCTCATAATCTTATTTTTTCAAATGATCTTTTCTAACTACATTTTGCATCAATAACAGACCATTCAAAAGATTCAATGTCTTTGTATTGTTGATTTGTAATTTCAATTTCAGTTTTGTATTTAACAGAAGAATTTGGTGCAATAAATTCATAAATATTAATTTCTTCTTTCAGAATTGTAGCTCCAGTTTTTGACTTGAAAGTGATAAGAGCTTTTATATCCTTAAAGTTTGCAATTGATGCATTGTTAGAGATTTTACACTTTAATTTTAAGCCTTTAACTTTCATACTGAGAAGGTTTTTGTATTTAGGCTCATAACTTATTGTTCCACGAATATATTGGCTCGCATCATTACATTCCTTTTGCTCTAAGGTTAGTTTCAATTGTACTTCGTTTAACTCTCCAGCAGCTCCCATAGAGCCAGAATAATCGGAGCTGGTATTGCAGTTTAGTAATAAGATAGAAGCGAATAATAATAATGTGTATAGTGATTTTAATTTTTTCATTTTGTTGTTGTTTTATAATGTTATTTACTCTTAGTTTTTTGTGTTTCTATTTTATTTTATTTTTCAACTCCCTTCTACAATCCCTATTTCTTCATCTGTTAACTCATAGAGCTTGTAAACCATTTGGTCTATTTCTCTATCTGTTTGGTCTATTTGTATTTTTAGAGCCTGAGCTTCTTCCTTTTTGGTGTTGAATAGCTCCATCCATTCCATTTCATCTGATTTAGTTAGTACCTCAACCAAAGTTTCTCCATTTTTAGCTCTTTCTTTGTTTACTTTTTTTATGGCTTTGTTTAGTTCTTTGGTAAATTCTCCAAATTCTAATTCGTGCCAGTTTTGAAGTTTATTTGATAGTTTTTCTATTGGATATTTCGATTTAAAATAGTTTGATAGTTGAAAAATTAATTTTTCTATATTGTTTTGTTGAGCATTTCTAAAATTTGCATATTTAATTAACTCTTGATTTTGTTTTACTTCGGGAAAAGGTATTTTAGCTAAGTAGCTTGATTTATATCTAATTCTTCCTCCATTTTTAATATTACCCAAAATTGGACAAAAATTTGAAGCGAGAAATTTGAAAGTTTTAGAATTTAGAATTGGTAGAAAACTTACGTCTGAAGTAGGGATAAAGAAGCATGTCATATCAGGAATACCTCCAGTGTAATCAATTGAAAATCTATTCTCAATGGCAATGTCAGGATAAACTATTTTAGGTAAATTGTAGTCAAAGAACTTATTCACTTGCTGTAGCTCATACCATAAATGAGTTCCTTTAGGATAACCATCTTTTATTATGGCTCTATTAATTAGTAAATCCTGATTTTTAATAAAATATGAATATGTATTTGGGTAATTTTCTAAATTTATTTTCTCCTGTTTTCCTTCTATAAACTTATATGGGAAAAACACAAATTGTTGAGAGTTTTTAATCCTAAACTTTTCAATGTTTTTACCGAAAAATATAGGTTTAAAAATTTCTTTTTCAGATGAAGTGTTGTTTGTTATAGTTTCAACTTCCTTTTTAGAAAATATGAACAACTTATTTGCACCTGTTTTTATCCCTGCTAAAAATTGATTGTCAAATATTTGTCCAATAGTTTTGTGTTTTAGCTTAAGTCTTTTAATAAGCTTGGTTGTATATTCGTCTTTTAGAATCCAATCCTTTATTTTTAAAGATTTACTTGAAATAGATGTGATTTCTGAATTAGAAATATTTCCATTTTTTATTTGATTAAGGTCAGTAATTTCACAGTACTTTAAAATAAAATCTGCATTTGATTTTTTTAATATAGCAATACTTGGGAATGTGCCAGCATCTTCAAAAATCTTTGCTTCACCAAAATCAACAAAGCTTAAAAGTTGTAAATTATTACCAATGAAAAGTCTTAAATTCTCTCCGTACTTTGATTGAATCCACTTGTTTGGTGCTATATAAGAAAGTAATCCATTTTTCTTTAATATGTTAATTCCTAACTCATAAAAATATATATATAAATCAGCATTCCCTTGATATGAATTATATTTCTTTTCTAATACTTCTTTAATGTTTACAATT
>CAYZPP010000072.1:0-5227 GCA_964480315.1 uncultured Alphaproteobacteria bacterium
GAGCACCAGATTCCTAATCTGGGGGTCACAGGTTCGATTCCTGTCGAGTGCGCCATACTCGTTAGTTTCCATTATCTTAGCTTAATTCCCAGCCAATATAGGATAAATATATTCTTTTGAAATTAATAATAAGTCCTTAACGGGAAATTCTATATCTATGGGATAGAGATTACATTTTTTATCTCTAAATATTACTGTTATCAAATCAACTTTAAATATTTCATCCCATATAGTTGTTATAGGTCTATCTTTATTTAAAGTGGCGTCATATAAGGCCGTAACTCTCTCACCTTTTGTTCCGACAAAAACCCAAAAATTAGTCTCTAAGATTTCGTCTTTGTTAATTTTCCATTGCAAACTTACTGCATCTTTAATGCTACGTTTTTTTTCTATATCATTATCGTTACTACCTAAGCATGGATTATTAGGAACTGTAATGCCCATTATTAAGTTATTTTTCTTTGGTAAAATAAATAACTTAGAAATAGGGTTAGAAGAAAGTGTGTATATCTCAGTAAATTTAGAACCATCAAAATTATTAATATTTGTTTTTATTACCCAATCACCAACTCGCTCTACTGTATTTTCAGCTAGTAATGAATTTAATTGCAATAATAAAAATACTAATATGATTAATTTTTTCATTGCTTTGAAAATATCAAATTAATTTAAAATTCATATGGATATTTCTAAGCCTCTATATAAAAAATTATTTAGTAATTAGTTCAACTATTTTTTTTTCTAAAGATGCAATTATTTCTGATAATATAAGTAAGAGTGAAAAACATAATGACACTCATGTCAAAACCCATAAAAAAATAAATAAAGCTTAAGAATAATTTTTATTAAATCCTATTAATTATTAATTATGGTAACTGGAATGGCCATAACATAAAGAACAGCTACTATTCCATAACAAGACATTAGCCTTATCAATCTTTCTTGGGTGCCAATTGAATTAGATCCTTTTTTAAAATCACCATAAATCATTGCTATCCATAAAGGTAAGCCGAAAAAATTAATGATCAAATGCAACCATATTGGCATTGAGAACAATATTTCAAATAGTGCCATTTTAATTTAAATTATATCTTAATAATTTTTTCTGCCGCATAAGAAAATTATAAAAACTATATTTTAGTCACCATTATTTATGAATTTAAATAAAGTGCTGTAGGGCAGATAAAAACTAGAGTCTTTTTTGATTGATTACCACATCTACTAAGACTGCAATTAATAAATTTAGCATTGTAATCCCACAAATAATTATAAAACTAAAAAAATAAGTCCAGGCCCACCAATAAACTTCTTGGAGTGGTAGCATTACTTGTTCCCAGCTTGAAAGAGTTAAGACTTGGAAAAGTGTTATCATAGATATTCCAACATTATTCCATTTAAGTGGAATATCGTTGCCAAATAAAATGGACCCTATCGTTGCGTAAATATATAAAATTATAAAAAGTAATAAAGAAACATAAAATACTCTTTTAATTGAATCAAGTAATGCTTCTATAATCAACTTAAGCTCAGGAATAATAGATATTATTCTTAAAACTCTAAAAACTCTTAAAAGCCTTAAAAGAAGAAAACTTGAATTATTAGGTAATGGTATCAGGGAAATTAACACTATAGCTGAGTCAAATATATTCCAACCACTTTTAAAAAAATTTAATTTTTTAGGTTCCCCAATAAAACGAATTAAAATTTCAATCACAAAAAAAATAGTAATTAAGTAATCTAGAATGTATATGATCTTTCTTGTAAAATTGCTTAGCTCATATGTATCTATACCAATTATAAAAGCGTTAAATATTATGATTGATATAATTAAATATTGAAATACACGACTTTCTTTTAAGTTAAAAAATATCTTATTCATATGAAATTATTTTCGAGATACGTATATAATATATTTTTGTTATATGGAACTTATAAAAAAACTTTAGCATAAAAATTATTTATTCAGAATTACAGAAGTGTCAAAATAATAAACAAAAATTAAGTACCCAATTAATGCTAAAAGTAACTTAATTTTATTTTTCTTTTTTTTATATTTTTCTGATTTGTGTTGAATCACAAAAAACATTGGGATCGCAATCAGTGTCATTATTAGCATGAACCAATTCATATAATTAAAATTAACATAATTTCACTAAATTTTTCTAGTAAGAAATTGTTTGATTACTATTTTAATATCTTACGATAAACAAAAATAAGTGCAAAAATAATAATTAAGGCAGCTATACCCTGATCACCCAGGCTGTTAAGTAGGCTTATTAAATTTTGTGTTACTTGAGATCCGAAAAAAGGCACATCTGGTCCAAATATTATTTCTGCTATAACAGATATCGCTAGCAGAAGGACGCCAAGTTCTATAAATTTATTTAAATAATCTTTAGTTTTTGAAATCCAATTTTTCATAATTCCCCTATCTTTTTCACTACCCAAATCATTTGATTATGAGATTAGGGTAGTGAATAAGTATTACTTACTTATTATAAAATCCCAAAATAATTAATGCGGCTACTAAGCCAACTATTCCAGCATTTCCTAATGATTGAACTAAGCTGACAATATTGCCTGCAATAGCTCCAATAAATGGAACATTCCCACCCAATAGGCTAAGAACAATTCCTAGTCCAAGTAATGAAATAACAACCTGTGTTAAGTTGTCAAAAGTCCCTTTTAGTCCAGATAACATTTTATCCATTTTTGAGTACTCCTTTTAGTTTTCGAATCATTTCTAAAACTACTTATAATTTATCATGTATTGATGCCAGCAACTATCCGAAGAATTTTACTAAAAGGCTGATTTTATTAATCTATAAGGAATAATAGACCATAATGGTCTATAAAAATATTATAAAAAATGGATTGAATATAAGTGAATAGAAAAAAGTTAGAAAACTAGTTTTTAGTTTTTTCGTGCAGAAAATCTAAAAGCCTGTCTAAGTATTTATCATCAACATTATAAGCCTCTTTATAATGCTCAATACAGTAAGGCTTAGTAGGAATATTTCCATCTGTACAAAAATGAAAACCTTCTTTTAATGGATCACCAATTGGCCATTGACACTTACTAAAGCTGCCAGTTCCAATAATGCTTCTTTTAAATTGAAATTTTTCTTTTTTTTTAATATCAGGAGATTTTATTAGATTATTTATAGTATTCTCCTTATGAGGAACAGTTTCACGATAAACTGTTGAAGTAATTGAGCTTGAAGAGTTTTTTTTTCTTGAGTTTTGTCTTCTTTCTAATCCTAGACGAAATGCTTTTCCTATTACTGCATTTTTTGTGAATCCTAATTGTTGCCCAATCAGGCTTGTAGCGACACCATCATCCCAAAGCTTTTTTAGACTTTCGATTTTTTGTGTATTCCAAGACATTTTAATACCTACCTCATATAGTTAAATTATTGGTTTTTTATACTATATATAGTATTAGTAATAAAGAAAAAAAACACATTAAATGTGGGTAAAATAAATGAAAAATCTTAATAATCTTAATTTAACAGCTATAAAAAACGTAATAGTAAGGGTTGATTATAATGTGCCGGTCAACAATAATTTCGTTATTCAAGACTTTACACGCATTTCTAGATCAAAAAAAACAATAGAACTCTTAATCAAACATAATTGTAAAATATTATTATTAACTCATTTAGGAAGACCGGAGGGAGCGTTTGTTAGTCAATTTTCTCTTACAAATATAAAAGATCAAATAGCTGATAATCTTGAACAAATAATAAATTTTATATCTTATGAGGACTTTAAGAATGACGGTCTCTCCAAGTACCATGAGGCAGATGAAGGAGTTTTTCTACTAGATAATATTCGTTTTTTTGAAGGAGAGAAAGCTAACGATATGTTTTTTAGTAAAACTATTACTAAAAATATTGATTTATTTGTTAATGAAGCTTTTTCAGTATCTCATAGAAGCCACGCATCAGTTGATCAAATGGCAAAAAACATTTTATCTTGTCCGGGAATTAATTTTTATAAAGAAGCAGAAGTTATAGATAGTATCAAAAAATCTTCAGCAAAAACCTTTGCTATAATAGGAGGATCTAAAGTCTCTACTAAAATAGAAACCCTTTTATCTTTAGTAAAGTCATGTTCGGATATTTTTATAGGTGGTGCTATGGCAAATAATTTTTTAAAATACCAAAAAGTTAATGTCAGTAATTCTTTAATTGAAGAAAATATTGAGAGCCAGATCAAAGCTATTTTACATGAAGCATTAACGCATAATTGTAAAATTCATCTGCCGGAAGATGTTATTTTAGATTCTGGTCAAGAGTTTTTAATAACAGATCTAAATTATAAAAATAATTTTAGAATTTTTGATATCGGAACTAAGGCGGTAGATAAAATAAAAAGCCTTACTGAAAAATCTGATGTAGTGTTATGGAATGGCCCCCTAGGTTATATTGAAGATGAAAAATTTTCTAAAGGCTCAATTGAAATAGCTAAAAGCTTATCAAGTTCTTCTTCGAAAATAATAGTTGGAGGAGGGGATACTCTACTTGTATTAAATATTGCAAAACAAGATTTTAATAACTTCTATTTTGTATCTACAGCAGGAGGCGCATTTTTGGAGGCTTTAGAAGATAAAATCCTACCAGGAATTAAAGCTCTAACTATTCAATAAAATATTTTTTTAGAATAGGAATTTGTATTACTGTAAAAGCAATAGTAACCCCCATAATACCAAATACCTTAAAGTTTACCCAAATATCAGTTGGATAATTTCTCCATACAATTTCATTTAAAATTGCTAAAAATATAAAATAACCTGTCCACATTTTATTAAGAATTGTCCAGCCAGGATCTGTTAGCTTGATTGATGAATTCAACATCATTTTTAATATAGGCTTATTTATATAGGTGCTGATAATCAGAGCTAAAGCAAAAAGGGAATTAATAATAGTAGGTTTCATTTTAAAAAACATTTCACTTTTGAAATATAAACTTAGACCTCCAAAAATAACCACAATTATTGTGGTTACTAGCATTACTGTAGGTATTTTTCTCTCTTTAATATAAAGAGCAACTAATGAAATAAGTGATGCAACGATAACAGCAGCAATACTTATATATAAATCTTTATCTGACTTATAATAAACAGCAAAAAATACGATTAATGGGAAAAATTCAAATAATTGCTTCATATTAAAGTAATCTATCTAAGTATTTTTCAAATTCAAACATTCTTAATTCTTTTATA
>CAYZPP010000073.1:0-5184 GCA_964480315.1 uncultured Alphaproteobacteria bacterium
GATGATTTTAGAGTCTTAAGGAGTTTTTTCAATTCAATAGATACAGCTTCGCTCAAAAAGGTATTGTTTTGCTTTGAATTAAAATAGGCATTGACTCCCTCTAAGGTTAATTTTTTAATGTTAATTAATAACTGAATTTTCTTAATAATTAAAAAATTCTCATAAGTATATAACCTGTGACCTGATTCAGTTCTCAATATAACCAATTTATCAATTCTATCTTCCCAAAAACGAATTATGTGTTTTTTTTCTTTTATTAATTTAGATATTTCATCAATATTAAAATATTTTTTAAGCATTATAAAATTAATTTTTTAGATTTCTTAAATGAAATTACTTTTCTAGAGGAAATAATAAATTCTTCCTTAGATTTAGGATTTCTACCCATTCTACTTTTTTTTTCTTTTAAAGAAAAACTACCTAAAGAAGATATAGAAAGGTTATTTTGAAGGTTGCTAGACATATATGAGATAATTTTTTCAATTTTCTTATATGCTAAAACATAAGGGATACCAAACTCTTCACTTAATTCTTTAGCTATATTATTTCTTGTAATTTTATCTTGCATTGTCTTTTATTTTCTTAAGTAAATTAGACTTGAGGCATTTAACAGCAAAACTTATAGCATTACAAAATGCATAATCATCAGCATTACCATGACTTTTAATAACAATACCATCTATTCCAAGAAGTATACCACCATTGAAGTTTCTGGGATCTATGGATTTTTTAAAAGATTTTAAATTTTTTTTTAAAAAAAAGGTAAGAATTTTAGAAAATAAACTAGAGAGAAGGTGTTCTTTTAATGACTCAGTAATAAATTTTGAAATTCCTTCAGCGGTCTTAAGAGCAATATTGCCCGTAAAACCGTCTGTCACAATTATATTATTTTCTGTATTAGTGATTTCATTAGCTTCAATAAAGCCATTATAATTAATAGAATTATTATTTTTTAATAATTCATGAGTCTTTTGAATTATAGTATTGCCTTTAAGTTCTTCAGATCCAATATTGAGCAGACTAACTTTGGACGGACTATCAGGGAAAAGAATTTGATAGTAAATTGATCCCATGACAGCAAAATCAACAAGATTATTTTCATCACATTCAGCATTCGCACCCAAGTCTAAGAAACATACAGGATGGATTTTAGATGGAAGTAAAGAGGCAATTGCAGGTCTTGAGATATTCTCAATTGTTCTTAAAAATATTTTTGAATAAGACATCATTGCCCCTGTATTGCCTGAAGAAACTGTTGCATGAAGTGGTTGATTTTTTAAAGAAAAAATTGATTTCGCTAAAGAACTATTACGGAATTGTTTTTTCATAGCCTCTGCAGGTTTTAAATTACCATCTATTACGCCTTCACATTCAACTATTTTTGAATATCTTTTTAAAAGTGGGAAATTTTCAATATAAGAATTGATGGTATTCGCTCTACCGTATAAATTGAAATTAACATTATTATTAGTGTTGAGATATAATTCAGCCCCTTTTAGAACAGAAATAGGCGCATTATCTCCGCCATCAACATCTAGATTAATTACAAATTTATTGTGTCCGATTGTCATTTTTTTAATTGCTATAGATACCCTTATACCTTATCTCTTTTTATTGTGAATAAATTAAAAAAAATCTTTATTTTAATACCGTTTTTATTATTATATTTATCAGTCTCCTCTTGTTCAAAGCAGTATTTTTACTCTGGAGTCTCTGAAAATGTATTTCAGGAATTACTTTCAACATATCAATTTAAAAATTATACTAAAAAAATAATTCTTAGTTCTTTAGGAGCGCCATTAGTAATAGAAGATAATGGCGACCTATGGATTTATTCAAGTTCTAAAGATCATGGAAATGAAACTTTCAAAAAGAAAATTTACAATAAAACTCTAAAACTTTATTTCTTAAATAGTATTTTATACGACATTAAAGAAATATCTCTTTAAAAAATATTTAAGTGAACAACGATACCTAATAACAATATTGAAACTATATTTGTTATTTTAATCATTGGGTTTACAGCTGGTCCAGCAGTATCTTTATATGGGTCACCTACTGTGTCACCTGTAATTGAAGCTTTATGAGCTTCACTGCCTTTTCCACCTAAATTACCATCTTCAATATATTTCTTAGCATTATCCCAAGCTCCACCGCCAGCAGTCATAGACACTGCAACGAAAAAACCTGTAATAATAACACCAATGAGAAGAGCTCCTAAAGTTTGAAATGCAGTTCCAGCATCACCAGTAAGATAGAAGACTCCAAAGAAAACTACGATAGGAGAAAGAACCGGGAGTAAAGATGGTATAATCATTTCTTTAATTGCGGATTTAGTTAAAATATCTACACATCGACCATAGTCAGGTTTTGCTGTACCCTCCATAATTCCTTTAATTTCTTTAAATTGCTTTCTGACTTCTTCTACAACTGAACCTGCAGCTCTACCAACTGCAGTCATGCTCATTGCGCTGAACAAGAAAGGCAATAAACCTCCAAGTAATAAACCTATAATTACATAAGGCTCCGAGAGATCAAAACTAACATTGTATGATTCGTTTCCTGTTTCTTTATAAAAATATTTAAGGTCTTCAGTGTAAGCGGCGAATAATACTAGAGCTCCTAAACCGGCTGAACCAATAGCGTAACCTTTAGTTACAGCTTTAGTTGTATTTCCTACAGCATCTAAAGCATCAGTATTTTTTCTAACTTTTTCAGGGAGTCCTGACATTTCGGCAATACCGCCAGCATTGTCAGTCACAGGACCATAGGCATCAAGAGCTACAATCATTCCTGCTAGGGCTAACATTGAAGTGACCGCTATGGCAATTCCAAATAATCCCGCAGTAGCGTAAGTAACACCAATTCCAATACAAATAATAAGCACTGGTACTGCTGTTGCCTCCATGCCCATGGCAAGACCTTGTATAATGTTTGTCGCATGTCCTGATTCAGATGCTTTAGCAACACTTTGAACAGGTCTATAGTCTGTTCCAGTGTAATATTCAGTAACGAAAACTATAGCTAATGTGATAGCTAGGCCGTATACGGCACATAAAAATAAAGCATGCCCACTAACGAATATTTCACCAATAGCAAAATTAGTACCAAAGCCAAGATAAAGATCGGTAATAAAATAAAATAAGACGACGGAAATGCCCAATGTAGCAAATAAGCCTTTATAAAGCGCTCCCATAATAGAATTACCTTTTCCTGAAATGAAAACAAATTTTGACCCAATGATTGTTGCAAAGATACTTGATGCTGCAATTAATAATGGATAGATGACTAAAGAAGAGACTACGCCATCTTGAAAAATAATAGCAAGAACCATTGTAGCAACAATTGAAACTACATAAGTTTCAAATAAGTCTGCTGCCATTCCCGCACAATCACCAACATTATCACCAACATTATCTGCAATAACTGCGGGATTTCTTGGGTCATCTTCTGGAATATTTTTTTCAACTTTACCAACCAAGTCAGCACCGACGTCTGCTCCCTTAGTAAAAATACCACCACCTAATCTAGCGAAAATTGAAATAAGAGAAGAACCAAATCCTAAAGCAACTAGTGGCTCTATTAATTGCCTCCCAGTTCGATCAAAACCGTAATGTAAAGAATAGAAATAGCCTGCAATTCCAATAAGAGCTAATCCCACAACTAGGAGTCCAGTTACGGCACCTGAATTAAATGCAACATATAGACCTTTTTTTAAAGATACGCTTGATGCTTGAGCTGTAATAACATTTGCTCTGACAGATACATTCATTCCAACATATCCTGCAATACCCGATAAAACTGCACCAATGAGAAAACCTACCGGAACATCATAAGTGTTTTCAAAAGGAATGACAAAAAATAGTCCGAATATTATAGCCCCCACAATGGCGATAGTTGTGTACTGCCTATTAAGGTAGGCGCTTGCCCCTTCCTGGATAGCTTTTGCAATCTCTTGCATTTTTTTGTTACCCTTAGGTAAGCTTAAAATTTGGTTAGTGGTAAAAATACCGAAAAGGATAGCAACAACCGCTGCTCCAAGCACTAATTGGATATAATGTATATTGGACATAGGATAAGTTGTTATTCTATTTTAAATTTATTTTCAAGATACTTTTTCAGGATTTTATCAAGTAAATGATTAAAATAACCTACTTCTTGCTTAGTCAAAAAATTTTTAGATATCTCAATATATTCATTCATAAGTATTTTTTGCCTTTTTGGTAATAATAAGAACTCAGAAAAAAATGAACGAAGAAGAAAAACACTGACTTTGTTATACTTTTCGGATTCTGATTCTATGCATAGGCTTTTTATCAGATCGATATTAGTGGAGTAGCTTTCAAAGAGATCTCTCATTTTTTTTTTATTAAATGCACTTTTCTTCAAGTTGCTTTTCATAAACTCATCAAGATTTGTATCCATTGAGTAATCTCTTTGAAAAATATACTGAAAAAAAAAAAGTCTAGAGTTTCTATTTATATTTATGTTATGCATTTAACTATAGATAGCATGGCATTTGCCGTTTCAATTCCTTTATTTTTTTTATTCGAAGATCTAGCGACTGCTTGGGTCATTCTATTTACATTTAAAATACCATTAGCAATAAAAGTATTTTTATTATGAAGACATAGATCGAGAAGTGACTTAGCTATCGAATTAGACAAAACTTCAAAATGATATGTCTGGCCCTTAACTATGCATCCAAGAGCAATAAAAAGATTTAGATTATTTTTTTTTATTTTATGCTTAATGATCTGAGGGACTTCGTAAGCTCCGCTCACAAAAGTTGTTGTAAAAGTAATTTTATTTTTTTTTAATATATCTGAAGCCGCTTTTAACATTGGAGATGTTATATTTTTATAATAATCAGCTATGATGATTTCAATATGGATATTTCTTTTATTTATCATTATTAATTTCTTCAACACCTGTTACATTTATTCCGTAAATAGAAAGATCTATTCCCTTATAATTAGAATTTGATAATATAATTATATTATTAATATTATGATGTTTAATCATTTGAGCCCCAAGGCCGTAATATTTGAGCTCTTCATCCATATTTAAATTACTAATTCCTTGAAGAATTGGATTGTTAATTAGCACGACCATGCCATTACCTTTTTTTTTAATTTTTTCTAAAGAGGATTTTAAATCCTTTGTCTTAGGATTATCTAAATT
>CAYZPP010000074.1:0-5165 GCA_964480315.1 uncultured Alphaproteobacteria bacterium
GGAAGAATTACTTCTTTTGCAAAATTTGGTAGATCCGGTTATCAGCTTATTATTGATCAAATTGAATTTAGTGGAGAGGGATCAATTTTAAAGCTAATAGAAGAAAGAAGAAAAAAATTTGATAAACTAGGTTATTTTGACATAAACATAAAACTGCCAATACCTAAATATCCAGAAACTATTGCTATCATAACGTCACCAACCGGATCAGTCGTTAGAGACATCATACAAAGAGTAACTTCTAGATACCCGCTGACAAAATTAGTTATATGTCCTATTACAGTTCAAGGAAAAAGTGCGCATCTAGAAATTATTGAATATTTAGATTTATTATCTAATGAAAAATTAAGCCAGAAATTATCATTAGTAATTTTTGCTAGAGGGGGTGGCAGTCTAGAAGAAATGATGCCATTTAATGAGCCGGAATTGATTGAAAATGTTTTTAAATTTAAAATTCCTTGTATCTCTGCAATTGGTCATGAAACAGACTTTACTTTATTGGATTATGTATCTGATTTAAGAGCGCCAACCCCTAGTGCTGCTGCGGAAATAGCGACGCCAGATCAAAAAGAAATTTTTAGAAATCTAGACAGAAAACATTCTGATTATAATAAATATATAAAATTAATTATTAAAAATTATTACTATAGAATTAAATCTTTCAAAGACAGTATAGGAATTTCTATTCAAAAAATATTTGTATGGCAGGAAAGAGTGAGTAATCTAATAAATAATCAGACTAATAATTACAAAAATACTATCGATTTGAAAAAAGAAAATATGCAGGATCTATTCAATTCTATAATTCAAAATAATCCTAATAATAGAATTAAACAAAAACATATTTATATAGATGGCTATTTAGAAAATTTAAAAAAAATTATCTTGTCAAATATTGATAAAAATATGAGAAAAATATCTTTTCAAGAAAGAATTATTAAAAATTCTTCTATAGAAAAAAATCTGATTAAAGGTTACTCTCTTATATTCAATAATAAGCAATTAGTTAAAAGTAGAGATGAATTAAAAAATTTAAATAGTTTTATTATTAGATTTAAAGATGGCAAGACAGAAATAGAAAAGAAATGATTACTTCCATCTTCTATGTGACCACAGCCACTGTGTTGGATCCTCAATAATCCATTGTTCAATATATCTGCTATAAATTAATTGAGTTAACTCAAGTTGAGACTTATTTTTAAATTCATCAAATAACAAAGGTTTATCAACAATTATTTCAAAATTACCATTCTGTTTTCTCTGTGATCTAATTGGACAGATGCCAGTCTGATATTTTAAGGCCAAAGCAGCAAATCCAGTATTTGTAATAGCTTTATTATCAAAAAAATTAATTTGACTTCCACTATTATCTTTTTGATCAATTAGTATTGCAAGATATTCATTACTTTTAAGTGCTTTAATCATATGTTTTGCACTTTCTTTACCTTTTTTATAGAAATGTGCACCAGGCATTTTTCTAATTTTTTGTATTTCCTTATCTATTAATTTATTGTTGGCGTGCCTATAAACCGTATGTAATTTAAATCCATAGCTTAATAAAAAGTTTCTAGTTATTTCCCAATTTCCATAGTGAGCAGAAATAAAAAAGTAAGACTTTTTTGAATTTTTAATTTCTTTTAAATGATGTTCGTTGGTAATAGATATTTTTTTATTATCGAAATTATTTAAACATAAAAATTCAAAAAATGTTTTTCCTGTTTGTCCAAGATTTTCTAATGCAAGAGTTTCTATCTTTTTTTTATCCTTATATAATAGATTCATATTTAATTTAATAATTTTATAATACCTGGTAAATGGACCAATCTTTTTAAAAATATAATTGCCGAGATTTGACGCATTATCAAATCCTATTAAATCTAAAAATGCTTTTAATATTTTGAATAATAAAAATTCTACGTAATTAAAAAAATATTTAATCAATATTTTTTTTAAACTCTCTTATTAGAGCATCTTCATTGTCAATCTCTATTTGACCTTTTATAAAATTCACCGATTCTTTGAAATCAATAGGTATTCTTATATGATCTTTTTCAGTTGTCATTAGGTGAGCATCCAAACTGTTAGCTTGATCTAATAAGCTATAAATATCTTGAATAGAATATTTGTGGTGATCAGGAAAATCAATTATTTTCACTAAATTAAAACCATAATCTGATAGTTGGTCAAAAAATTTTCTATTAAATCCTAGTCCCGCAAATGCTAGTATTTTTTTTTCTAAAAGAGGATGATTTTCCTCAAGTTTATACCTCGCATACGTTTTAAATTTATTTAAAAACACATCCTGTATACCATTATCGTTGATTTGAAAAATGATTGAACATTTTGAAACAGCTTCTTTTATAGTTTCTCTTAATGGACCGGCAGGCACTAAAAAATTATTTCCAAATCTTTGCATTCCATCAAAAACGTAGATTGAAAAATCCTTTACAATACTTGTAGTTTGTAACCCATCATCTAATACTATGATATTTGCACCGTTCTCTTCTGCCATTTTACAACCCAAATAACGATTTCTTGATACCCAAGTAGGGTTATATGCTGACATCATTAGAGCCTCATCACCAACTTCTTGATATGTTGATTCTTCTCTTACCATTGTCGTGCTTATATATTTTCCTCCATATCCTCTTGAAACTATATGAGGTTTTAGTCCAATTTTTTTTAATAAATCACATATAAATAAAACTGTCGGTGTTTTACCGGAACCTCCTATAATTGCGCTCCCTATGCTAATTACAGGAATATTTACTTTTTTTCTTTTTGATATTAATTTCTTTAATAAACTCCCAAATATCCAGATAATATTTAATGGCAGTAAAATTATTGACAAAAAACTTAAACTCTCTTTATACCAAAATTTAGGTGCTTTAATCATTTGAAATTTTATTTGTAATTTCTCTTAATTTTTTAATCTTTTTATTAAATAAATATTCGATTTTATTTATGTCTAGTAATTCTGTTTTATTCATTATTTTATCAATTAAATTAGATATTAAATTATGATCAATTTCTTTGAATACTCCACATAATTTTTGAGATTCAAGCTCATTATAAATAGATGAGAAATTACTTATATGTGGCCCCGTTAAAATATATGATCCACACGAAAGAGCTTCTAGCGGGTTTTGTCCACCATGAATGAAAAGTGAACCACCCATAAAAGTTACTTTAGATATTGAATATATTTCCTTATTTTTTCCTATTTCATTTAATACAATTATTTTCTCAGAAGAAACGTTATTTTTTGATAACTCATTACTCAATATGGATATATATTGAGGATGCCTTGGTATTATATATATTTTATCTATATTATTTAATTTAATTTTTGAAATAATTTTAGCAATATCTCCATACTCTTGAAGGTGAACGCTTGCAAAACAAAGATTTCTTTTATTCTTAGTTAAAATATTTAACTTTTGATAAAATTTCAAATTTTCACAAAAAAAAACTTTTCTTTTCAATAGGATTTCAAATTTTTTTTTATCTCCTAAGCTAGAGGCATAAATATCTTTATATACAGACCCTAAGTCTTTTATAAAAGTTGATGCCAATTTCCATCTCACAAAACTTTTTTCTGAAATCCTTGCATTAATTAGATATGTTTTTATATTTCTTGCTCTGAGAGCGTACAAATAATTTGGCCATATTTCTGAATCAATCCATATAAATTTATCAGTTTTATTTTTTGTTAAAAATATATTCACAAGTGGGTAAAAGTCATATGGTAAGTATTGAATTTTAAATTGAGCATATTTATTTATAGCTAATTGGTAAGAACTTAATGTGCTACAGGTAATCAATATTTTTTTATTTGTAAATATTTCTTTAATTATAAAATTAATTGAGTTTAATTCACCTATACTAGCTACATGTATTATATAGTCATAATTATTTACACTTCCCGCACTTAATAATTTTTGTAAAAATGAATTGACATTTTCTTTTTTAAATAAAAACCTAAAACCAAAAAAAAATAAAAAAAACGGAAATATAAATAAATGAATAATATTATAAATTAAGATGTTCATTAACTACATTGATCCCTTCGTCTAGGTTTTCTTTAATTTTCTTATTAAATTGTTCTTCATTAAATTTTTTATAATCAATTATTTTTCCCCAATAAAAAAATCCTTTGCTGAATGGCATGGGAATTCTTAATTTATCCCATGTTTTAAGTATAATTTTTTTATTAGTTTTAAATGATAGAAAAATTACATTAGCATCAATTTTTTTTACTAAATTATAAATATTACTATTAATTTGATTTGCTGGTCCATGAGGCGCATCCGGCGTTATAAAAATACAGTCATTATTCTTGCCAACTTCTATTAGTTTTCTTAAAATATTTGTCGGTTTTTTAGAAGATCGCTGTATTGAAATGAAGCCAAATTTTTTTTGAATTTTGTTACTCAGATTGCCATCAGGATGGTCTGTAACGATATTATAAACTTTTTTATTTAGTCCCCAGGAATAAGGAATTCCTACAATTTGATTATGCCACATAAGTATAATCAAAGGTTTTTTTTCTGAAGTGGCATTTATGATAACTTCACGATTAATAGTTTTCCAACTACTTAATTTTTTAATTAATATTATTAATATATATATTTTATAAGCAATTATACTTTGCACCCAACTGATTCTAGTAATTGTTTTTAACACTAATTTTTTTTTTGTTTTTCAAATAATTTAAAATATTCACCTTTTCGGTCCATTAGATTTTGATGAGTACCTACTTCTTTAATGATGCCATTAGATATAAATACAATTTTATTAAATTCCTGTATTGTTGATAGCCTATGAGCAACGACGATTAATGTTTTATTTTTAATTTGATTAATATTTTCAAATATTTTTGCTTCAGTCTTTAGATCAAGGTTTGATGAAGGTTCATCTAAAAGTAAAACGTCAGTCTCTTGAACTAAAGATCTTGCAATTGCTAATCTTTGCCTTTGACCACCTGATAATTTCATTCCATTTTCACCAATTTTAGTTTTTAGTTTATGTCTGAGTTTATTTGTAAACTCATTTATACATGCTAATTCTGCCATTTCATGTATTTTTTGATTATCCGCTCTAGAGTTATATCTAATATTTTCCTCAATAGTTCCATCAAATAAAACCGTTTCTTGACTAACGAG
>CAYZPP010000075.1:0-5142 GCA_964480315.1 uncultured Alphaproteobacteria bacterium
AAAAACATAAATTAATGAAATTGAACCAATAAAGATACTAATCATATTTAGATCAATAATTTTAAAAAGTAGTGTTCCTAAAATTACACCCAATAAGGTAAAAGGAATGAGCTCTAAAATAGCTTTTTTATCAAAATATTTTCTATTTAAATACCCTGCCATTAAATCACATACAAGCAGTAATGGTAAAAGCATAGATATAGCTTTAAGCGGACCAAAATTGATAGAGAGGACGGCAACTGCAATTAAAGCTAATCCACCACCAGAAAAACCTGATTTAGATATTGAAAAAAGAAAAACACAAATAGAAATAATTATGTAGTAGTTAAAATCTAACAAGAACTAATTATACTTATTAAGATATTAATTTAAAGTCCGATATGTTTCTAAGTAGTAGCTAGATCTCTTTGCAGACTGGAATTTTTTTTTCTTTTATTACTTTTTGCATAAAAGATTTTTTTAGAAACTTCTATTTTAAGACCACTTAGAAATGGGACTGTAATTGATCCTATTTTTTCTAAAAAAAAAGATAATTTATAATTAAAAAAATTATTCCAAGGAGGTGTATATAAATAATAACAACTATTCTCTGAATAGAACAATGAATCAAGAAGATATCTTAATTGTTTTTTAGAAAAAGATCTTCCAAAACCAAAAGGGTTATTATCATATCTTGTCCAGAGTCCTGCCCTCCTTGGGACTATTGAAATTAAAAGTCCATTAGGTTTTAAAACCCTCCATGCTTCTTCTATTACTGTCTCCGGCCTTTCTACTAACTCTAAAATATGAGAAAGTATAATGACATCAACAGTTGAAGGCTCTATAGGTAAAGAATACTCATCTACGGCTTCTTGCTTGAAATTAAAATTATCCTTTATGATTGCACCTAGAAAGTCTGGAAACATTTCATGAAAAATAGATTGGGGATTATTTTTTTTAAGAAAATGCATATAGGGAGAGGTATAACCTAACCCGCAAACTTTATTAAAATGAAGGCCTTCAGTAACTTCTGAGAGGTTTTTAATCGTTTCTTGCTTAACTATTTTTCCAAGTTCTGAATTATAAAAATCATAAATAGTAGATGCGCTAATTTCCATAGTTGCATTTTATATTTATTTTTCTTAACATGCTATTCCTATGCAAAAACCAAATATTTATCTTTTTCCTCAATTGTCAGATAATTATGGTTATTTGATTAAACTTCCTCACGCAAAAGAAGCAGCAATAGTTGACCCTTCCGATCTAGAAATGTGTGAGAAAATTCTACATCTTAATGATTGCTCATTAAGCCATATATTACTGACACACCATCATGATGACCATACAGCCGCTGTTAATGATTTAAAAAAAAAATATAATTCTAAAGTAATTGGACATAATCTAGATGATAAATTACCTAATGTAGATATCTCAGTTAAAGCAGATGAAGAAATTTCTATATTTGATAATACTTATAAAATAATATCTACACCAGGACATACAATGCAACACATCTGTTATTTCAATAAAGATTTTTCGATATTATTTGCGGGCGATACATTATTTAGCCTTGGGTGTGGTAGAATGTTCGAAGGAACACCAGAATTATTTTGGAAATCGCTTAAAATATTAAAAAGATTACCAAAAGAAACTCTTGTTTACTGTGGACATGAATACACATATAGCAATCTTCTTTTTGCTTTATCGATTGATCCAGAAAATAAAGACTTATCTGAACATGGGAAATGGATTAAGAAACAATGCGTGGATGCTCGCCCTACTTTGCCGACAAAACTCCAAAAAGAATTAAATTTAAATCCTTTTTTAAGATGTGACAATGAGGTATTTAAAAAACTTTATAATTCCGATGATCCTATTGAAGTTTTTAGTAAGATGAGATCAGCTAAAGATAATTTCTAGTAGATTTTTACTTCTTTATAATTCAGAGTTTTAAATAATGGGAGCAAACTCTCAAAAAAAAGATTCCTCATCAGAGTCAATTGGGGCTATCCTTATTAGATATAGAAATAGTAAAAAGAATTCCTAGTGAGTATTACCAAGAGTATATTTGCCTTAATTGCCTATAGTAATCAAACTTACATATGTTAGTTTGATCACAGATGGAAGATATTAATCAACTAGATTTAGAAATAACTGAAGCTTTTCAAAAAAAACAAATGGATAAGGTATGCTCTCTTTACTATGAGGCAGCTAACTATTTTGAAAAAAAAACAGATATTGAAGCTGCTTGTTTCTTTTACACTCAAGCTCTTGTGATGGCTCTTGAGGAAAATCATGAACTCAAAGAAAAAATTATCTATAAGCTTGAGAAATATGGTCGTAATCAAGACACAACTTTAAATTAATTACATAATCAGATAATGGTAACTGAAACGATACGACTACCTGTTAGTTGGCTTAAACATTTAGAAGAAGAATTTCAAAAATCTTACATGAAGAATATAAGAAAAAAAATACAGGAGTGTGAGAAGAAAAATATTACTATCTATCCTGAAAGTTCAAAAATTTTTAAAGCCTTTCAGTTAACCGAACTAGATAAAATTAAAGTTGTTATTTTGGGACAAGATCCATATCACGGTCATGGTCAAGCTCATGGTTTGAGTTTTTCAGTTCCTCATAATATTAAAACTCCTCCCTCACTAATGAATATTTTTAAAGAGCTCGGCAATGATTTGAAATCTGAAGTTAATAAATCTAAAGGAAATTTAGAGTATTGGGCTGCTCAAGGAGTATTTCTTCTCAATACGACTCTTACGGTATCTAAAGATAAACCCGCATCTCATAAAAATTTTGGCTGGGATATTTTTACAGATAAAGTAATTCAGGTAATAAATCATCAAAGAGAAAATATAGTTTTTATACTGTGGGGAGCTCACGCTCATTCTAAAATTAATTTGATCGATTCTTCTAAAAATTTAATTTTGAAATCCGTTCACCCTTCTCCTCTTTCGGCACATCGTGGTTTTTTTGGAAGTAAACCATTTTCTCAAACAAATGACTATCTAGATTCAAAAGAAATTGATAGAATCAAATGGATATGAATAAAGACTTAGGAGATATAATTAGTTTTATTGAAAAAGCTATACTATTTGCAATTCTTGTTTGTACTCTAATTGCTATTCTTTTTGAATTAGTGCACATGATAGATGAAAAATATGTTGAGTTAGCAGATTTACTTCTCCTATTTATTTATGTTGAAGTAATTGGAATGGTTAGAGTTTATTACGTATCCAATAGAGTTCAAATGACTTATCCTCTTTTCATTGCGATTACTGCATTATCAAGGCTTATAATACTACAAAATAAACAAGATCTAAATCCTGAAGCTCTACTATTTGAAGCGGGGGCAATAGTCTTAATTGCGTTTGCTGTTATTATTTTAAGATTCAGGTACATAGAAGCACTTAGACCGACTGAAAATGTGGACCAATTTACATCTAGAGAAAATAAACCTAAAAAATAATTATTTTTGTTTTATAATAAATATTAATAATTTATGAAAAAAATAGCTATCATCGGAACGGGTCTGACAGCTTTATCGGCAGCCCATCATCTACCTACTTCTAATATTACTTTTTTTGAAAAATCTTGGAGAGCTGGAGGTCGCATTAGCACTAGGAAACACAACAACCTTCAATTCGATCATGGAGCTCACTTCCTTTCAACTGATCATGGTGTTTTAGGTTTTACAGAGGCTCTGGAGAAGGTAAAGGCTATTAAAAAAATAGAAGGATTATTTACACCTAACTACCTAGGAAAAGCATCTAAAGAAATGAAACCTATTATTATTGGCAATGATGGCATTCAATCAATACCTCTCAATTTACATAAATCACTTCATTACCCTACTCATTTTTCTACTAAAATTGAAAAAATAGAGAAGGTGAAAGAAAATTATTATTTATCTTCTGATAAAGATCAATTCGGACCTTTTGATATGGTGTTTGCTTGCATACCTTTTGAGCAAGGTGCTGAATTATTATATGACCATATTGATTTTAAAAATTATTCATCTCTAGATTTTAATTCTATTTGGACTGTGATGCTTGGTTTTGATAAGAGGCTAGGCACAGATCTACTATTTGGATATCACTTAACAAAAGAAATAAGTTTTTTTATGAATCAAAACTTTAAACATGAGCAATTTAATCAGGAGAATTGGGTTTTTAATATGCGATCAGAATGGACAAAAAAATACTACAATATTGAACCTTATATTTTAGAAGATTATGTCATTAATGAAGTGAAAAAAACATTTGGATCAAATGCTAAAGCTACTTTTAAAAAGTCCCATCGATGGAAATATGCTTACACAAGAAAAAACTTAAGAGATTTATATGGAAAAACATATATTTCATCAATAGACCAAAACTTATACCTTACAGGTGATTGGTGTGAAGGAGCTGCTATGCAAGATGCATGGTTAGCAGGTAAAAAATTAGCAAAAAAAGTCGAAGAATTGAATTAGAAGCAATGATTAAAGGCTATACTTTTATTAATTTACTACTAAGAGGACTAAGTGAGTTTAAGTATCCACAAAATTATTTTTTAAGAAATATTAAAGAAATTTTATTTTCAAATTATATTTTTAGTTTAGACGCTAATACCAAAAAGATAAATCTATTGTATGATCTCAATTTTGAATCTCCAACTTTTGATCTTGCTTATTCATTGTTTATAATTGATAAATATTCGAAAAAAAATAATCTAACTTTTAGAGTAATCATCATTAAGAGAAAGAGGAAAGATTACAAGAGTTGGTATCCCATTTCTGTGTCACAATTGAATAAAAGAATTAATGCAATGCTAGTTCCCATAAGTAATAGTTTTTATAATTGTTACGAAACAATTGTTTTAGATGATATAAAAGATATTATTATATACGAGAAAGAGTCCTTCTTTTCATATAATTTAAGTAAAAGAATAGTGCCTTTTCTTTATAATGACTTACATGAATATGTTTTAAAAAGTAGTGAATATGATGGTATCAAACTAAAAAAATCATTAATAGAAAAAATAAAAAAAAATATTTCTGTTCTGAATCATCCTCTTAATACAAATAAGATAATTACTATCACATTAAGAAGCTATTTTTACGAAGTAGAAAGAGATAGTGATATTGAATTTTGGCTTAAAGTTGCG
>CAYZPP010000076.1:0-5111 GCA_964480315.1 uncultured Alphaproteobacteria bacterium
CATCAGCACAACCCTCACAAAAGAGCTTGATTAAAAAACTTTTACCTTCTATAGTTTGGCAAACTCTAAGAGACGTACAACTTCTGAAAATCGATCGCCGACTAAAAAATGAACTTAAAGAACAAATTAGAAAAATAGAACCCGATCTAATTTATGAACGAGGATATTACCTCATGTCTAGTGGAGTTAATGCTGCTGCAGAATTAAAAATTCCAATAATTATAGAAACTAATGCCCCTTATCCTGAAGAACGAATAAAAATGGAAGGGTATTCTTTGATTTCGGGATTAGCCAATTCAGTAATCAGGAAACAACTTAAAACAGCTCAAAAGTTTGTTGTTGTTTCTGAAGCACTTAAACTCTTTTACAGCAAAAAGTTAGAGGGCGAAGTTTTAAATATTGTTGCTACTCCGAATGGAATTTCCGAAGAAATACTAATAGAAGCCAGTAAGACACCTACTGATAGTTTGGAATTGGAAGATACTCTAAAGGGGAAATTTGTAATTGGATTCGTAGGCTCCATCTTCCCTTACCACGGAGTTGAAACCTTAATAAAATCTTTTATTGATGTATCGGAAACGTATCTAGATGTGGAGCTCGTAGTTGTAGGAGATGGAGAAATACTGCCAGAATTAATGGCCAAATACAATGGGAACAAGCGAATTCATTTTACAGGAAAGGTTGAGCACTCGATTGCAAAACAACTGATTAGAACTTTTGATATTGCTGTGATGGCTAGCTCAAATTGGTACGGTTCGCCAGTGAAAATATTTGAATATGGCGCCTATTCTAAAGCAGTTATTGCACCATCAACTGGACCGGTCGAAGAAGTAATTACCGAAGGTGAAAATGGCCTTCTAATAACTCCCGATTCGGTTGACAAATTAACGGAAGCAATAAAAATGTTGCGTGATAACCCAGAATTAAGAGAGAAGTTGGGTAAGCAACTTCATAAAAGCATAGAAAATCAATTCCTCTGGAAACATACAGTCCAAAAAATCTTGGCAGGAATAAATTACAAGGAATAAAGAAAGTCTATATACTTTTCAGTCACAGGATACGCCCTAACCTTGGCCTTAAATTTATCCTTTCTAATCTGAACTTCATTCAATTTGTTATCAAGTTCATCTAAACTTGAAATATGAGATATATTTTTTCTATCAACGAAATAGAGTATCGATTCCTTTCTATACTCTAGTGTTACGGAAGGAACTCCGATCCAATTCGCCTCAAGAGCAATGGTAGAACTAAAGACAATTGCCAGATCGGTAACCAACAATTGATCGTATAAAGTAGTCTTGCTGTTATCAAAATTATATTCAATAACTTCAAAGTTATTATGCTGCGAAAGTTCCAGTATTTCTGGATTGTTCTTTTCCAAAGGATGCGGACGAAATAATATCACATAATCCGAATTGTCCATATACTTCTTTCTGATTAAATCTAGCAAGTCTAGTTTTTCTTGGCGATTGTCAGCTACTGAAAAAACAGAAATAACCTTTTTGTTTTCGAGATCTGAAGCTTTGGAATGAATCGAATTAGCAAACTGATGATTCCTGATATTATCTTCCTGAAGATGCCCAATGACTTTCAGTCTTTCAGAAGGAACGTTTGCTTTTTCAATGAGCATTTTCTTCATTTCCGAATCCCAAATTGCCCAATGATCGAAATCTACATCAGAGTCATTAGGTTCTCCCGCCTTCACCCCATTCATGGTATTAACAATGGATGTCTCTGAGTTCTTTAATACGCTTGAATATAGATTGCCTGTGTATCGATTTTCTTCCTCATTAACCAACAGTGCATTGAGATTTAGAGCTTTTAACTGGAGCGCAAACGCATACTCCTTTTGAATTTTACGCCAGTTTTTCATTATATGGAGCAATGCATGAAGCTCTCCTTTGCTACATGCTAATGCTTTGATTAAAGGAAAACCCGAATAAGGTGTTGTAACACATTCTCCACTAGGTAAAATAAACTTGGCTCCAAGCTTCTCAATTAGTGATAACGTTTTATCACTATAGACTGCGCCAGGCTTACCAATCAATACAAATCCTTCTTTCTTAGCGCCAAGCAATAAGAGGTCGTAATAACATTGAAATTCGAAGTCATCTTTGAAGTAGACACCAACCTTAAAACCTTCGCTTTTATTGGGAATGAATCCATCACGACTGACCAATTTCTTGCCTTTTAATTGATCAGAAATGTAGAACCAGTAGATTCTTATTAGGTATTGAATCTTACTCAATACATAGCTACCATTAAAAAAGAATATTAAATCTTCTGGGGTGGTGTTTTTTTGAATCGCTATTTCTAAATTACCAATAGAGTTATTGGTCCAAAAAATCAACTTCTTAAGTCCATTGAAAAAATCGACCGGTGGTAATTTAGATTTTAAGCCAAATCTTTTGAATGCCTTTTGAAGGTTTGCAGAATTTTGCTGATAAACCAACCATTGTCCTTCGTGGTGAAATTCTCTGGCATTTATTAATTGAATATTCTCAGGCGTTTTTTCCAGTTCAAAATCATTGTAGATTATGACATTGCACTTTTCTTGAATTGCCTTCTTAAGGTTTTCATCAGTTAGCTTTTCGAAAACCGCTACCCGATTGCCCATTAATTAAATTCAGAAAACAATCCTAGACCAACCCATTGCCAGATATAAAAACTATTGTCTGACTCTCCTTTAAAAAACTTGTCCAACTCCTTGTCAATCTCTTTTCCATTTAAGAAATCATACTTTTTTATTGCCAATGCAACATAGTCCGCAGTCCAATCTTTCAGATCATGTGCCAACCATTCTCTCTGTGGGGTTTGTATGGGTCTTTTGGGAGCTTCAGAAATGTCTCCTTGAATAAATTCTCTTAGAATTCGTCTGAGCATCCACTTCTTTTGACCTTCTCTAATTTTATATTCAACAGGAAGAGAAAAGTTGTATTCAAATAAATTATGATCTAAAAATGGCTCTCTCAACTCAACGGAATATGCCATGGACATACGATCATTGAAACGAACACTTCGAGGGATTTTAGAATAAATAATATCCCGGTACTGCATGTTTTCATAATCAGTATCGAAAGGTCTATCGTATTGTGGTTTAGTTGCTAGTGCTAAAAAATCCTTATCCAAACAATTCGGTCTTACGGGTGAAGAATGATTAAGCCCTTGAATGATTGAATTGGAATTATTGGTGTAATAATCGTATCCCAATACTTGTTCATCCATTCCCTCGCCATCGAGCACAACATAATGGCCGTCTTTTCTCGCATATTCAAAAGTTTTAGCATAAGCCAAAACCGCGATTCCAGAATAGGGTTCATCTTGTTTGTCGGTCATAAAAGAAGCCAATGATGGAATTTCAGCTGCCGTTATTGGAACTTTTCGCCATTCTGTGAGTTCTTTCTCAATAACCTGACCTGCCCATTTAATCTCATCATATCCATCATGACCAGAATAAAATGTATAAGCTTTTGTTAATGCTGGATCCAACTGGGATTTAATAAGAGAGAATAGTAAACTAGAATCTATCCCTCCGCTCAGATTAAAACCTCTTTTCACATCAGATCTCAATCTGTATTTTATGCTTTGAAGCAGAAGATCTTTCAGTTTAGACTGAGCTTCACCAATGGGTAAATTCTCTCTAACATTCTCTACCCTTTGTTCAAAATTGTACCATCTATTCACCTTGAGATTATTGTGCTCATAGGTAATGCTATGGCCAGCAGGAAGTTGTTGAACGCCCTCCCAAAAAGTACCGTCCATTGTAGGATACAAAGCGTGTGTCATATGCGTGGACCATGCTGACAGCTTCATTTTTTTCTCCACCAGGCCACTTTTCCAGAGGGCTTTAATTTCACTGGAAAACATAAAATTACCGTCAATCAAAGAATAGTTGAATGGTTTTACCCCAAATCGATCTCGAGCAGCAAACAACTTTTTTTCTTGCCTATCCCATATTGCAAAAGAGAACATACCAATGAGTTTATCCAAACATTCGTCTCCCCAAACTATATATGCTGCCAAGAGTACTTCAACATCACCCCTAGTTTTAAAAGGATATTTGTTTCCAATTTCTTTTCTAAGCTCTATGTAATTATAAATCTCTCCATTGAAAGTAAGACAGTATCGATCGGTATTTGAAAGAAATGGTTGATTTCCATCGGGTGTAAGGTCAATAATGGCCAGTCGATTGTGCCCAAAAGTGGCATTTGAGTCAATATCATATAACCCAGCGTAATCTGGTCCTCTATGATGTTGAGAATCCAGCATTTGCTGCACTCTTTCTTTTCTGTCCGAAACCGGACTTACCATTCCAACTATACCGCACATAGACTAATTCTCTTCTGTTCTATTTGTAAACACCACCTAAACAAAACTCCATTTGAACTTTATTGATTCTTCCCAATGGAGATTCAACCAATTCAAACGTATGAATATCCTCAGCTTCCATATGAAAATATTCCCAATCTCGTTGAAAATTATTTTTAAGGAAACGTGCATTGGCCGTTCTTCCATCCACTACAATTAAGGTTCCTGGAAGTAAAAACGGTTCCAGCATAAGTAAATCTGCTGCCATAGGAAAGCGATCCTTAGTTCTTGTCGAAATCCCTCGAACATCACCTTCAATAGAATATTGATCCGGTGCATCTAAGTAAATAAGATCAGGACATAAATTCGGTAATTCTTTATAGGCAGTACATATTCTATCATTGAATGTTGTCATTTCAACTTCGGAATGATGGAATGTAACATAAGGTTGCAAGTCGGAGTTTAAATCCTTTTTGCAAACGTCAATCCAATCCTTAATGGCATCAATGGAGTGTACTTCAAAAGGAGTTGTACAACGCAAATTTTCAGAAACAAAAGATTCGTATTCTTCTTTATTTTGTTTCATTGCCTGAGCAAATACGCTAGTACTTTTTCCAATTCCAAATTCCAAAACCGTGCAAACTTTTCGCGTTCGAGCAAGAAAATGCAATCGAGTCAAGTCATCCAATTCAGGTGGCATGGCAACCATATTATCTGGATCAACAGATTGAAAAACATCCTTATCGTGCTTTTGATCTATTGCCCCATAATTATCCATATCGATATTGAACAACTCATTAATA
>CAYZPP010000077.1:0-4990 GCA_964480315.1 uncultured Alphaproteobacteria bacterium
AATATGCCTGATAATTGTTCCATTATAAAATCCTTTAAATATATAAAAATAAACCATAAAATCTCAACAAACTCGTATGAAGTCAATATAAAAATAAAATTGGAAAATAAACATATATTATGCTGGAATCGTTATAAAAATGATTTTGAAAAAATATCTATAAGCAGTGTTGTTGGTATAACGTCTCTATACGGACTTAATGAACAAATAAAAAAGATTGAAAAAAATACTGAAGCATTTGAATTAGGATTACCCTTCAATCATGGCTTACTATGGGGAGTAAGGGGAAGTGGAAAAAGTAGTTTAATAAGGGCTATTCTAAAAAATTTATTATTAAAAAGCTCAAATTGTGACGTCATCGAGATTAACAGTCAGGATATAGAAGACCTCCCAAATATATTCCTCAATCATAAATTCAAAAAGAAAATCATTTTATTTATTGACGACTTATCGTTTGAACAAAATGATAGAAGATATATTCAATTTAAATCTTTTTTAGAAGGTTCGTTTTATACTAATGAATTTAAATTTTTAACATATGTAACTTCAAATAGGAGGCACCTCATGAAAAGGGATATGTTAGACAATGAGAGATCATCTGCAATTTCACAAGATGAAGGTGTCGAAGAAAAGGTTTCTTTATCGGATAGATTTGGATTATGGGTAAGTTTTCATAACATTAATCAAAATGAATATATAGAAATAGTAAAACATTATTTTTCTTTAAATAAAATTCCATTCAACGAAGATATTAAAAGGGATTCCCTGAAATGGATTTTTGCTAGAGGCAATAGAACCGGGAGATCTGCTAATCAATTTTTTAAAAACTTCTGCTTAGAAAATAATATTACTTTAGACTAATAACTTTTTTTCCGCCCATATAAGATATTAAAATATCGGGCACTGTTATTGAGCCATCTTTACTTTGATAGTTTTCAACAATAGCTATGAGAGTTCTACCAACGGCCAACCCTGAACCGTTGAGAGTATGAAGATGAATATTTCCATCAACTGATTTATACTTTGCATTCATTCTTCTAGCTTGAAAGTCACCACAATTACTACAGGAAGATATTTCTCTGTATTTAGATTCACTTGGTAACCATACTTCAATATCATAAGTTTTTTTTGCAGAAAAACCCATATCACCAGAACTTAAAAGCATTACCCTGTAACTCAATTGTAATAAATCTAATATTGAAGTTGCACAATTTAACATTCTTTCCAACTCATCATTTGAGTCTTCGGGCTTAACTAATGAAACAAGTTCTACTTTTGAAAATTGATGTTGGCGTATCATACCTCTAGTATCTCTTCCTGCAGAGCCAGCTTCAAGCCTGTAACATGGTGTCCAAGCAGTATATCTTGCAGGTAAGTTTTTTTCAGTTGATATCGTATCTAAGTGCAAATTTGTAAGAGGAACTTCAGCTGTTGGTATGAGCCAGTGATTACTATTTGTTTTAAAAAGATCATCAGAAAATTTAGGAAGTTGTCCCGTTCCATATACAGCTGAATCTTTTACAAGGTTAGGCGGATTAACTTCGGAATAACCATATTCTTTAGTATGGGTATCAAGCATGAAATTTGCAATTGCTCTCTCCAATCTTGCAAAATCTTTTTTAAGGTAAACAAAACGTGCACCAGAAACTTTTGAAGCCTGATCAAAATCCATCATTTTAAGATTTTCACCTAAAACATAGTGAGCTAATGGAATAAAATCAAATATTGGTATCTTTCCAATAGTTTTGATTAGTTTATTATTTTTTTCATCTTTCCCAAAAGGGACTTCAGTATCAGGTAAATTTGGTAAAGATGATAAAATCAAATTAATTTCATAATCAATTTTTAATAAATCTTTTTCTAAACTATCAATTTTTTCTTTAATTAAATGAACATCTTCCTGAAGTGTCAATTTTTCAGAATCATTAGCATGTGAAAATTGAGATGATATAGATTTTCTTTTAGATCGGAGATCTTGAGAGGATGTAAGTATTTCACGTTTAGATTTATCTAAATTAAGTATTTTTTTAGAATGAGGCTCTAAAAATCTCAGTTTTAAAAACTGATCAAAATCATCAGGATGGTTTCTAATATAATTTATATCATGCATCTTTTTTATTTTTTTTCTTTTTTTCTAAAAGTTTAGAAATCAATATTGATATTTCATAAAGGAGAATTATTGGTAATGCTAGTGAAATTTGAGAAAAAGGGTCAGGAGGCGTAATTATTGCTGCAAAGACAAAAGATAAAACTATTGCATACTTTCTAAATGCCACTAATTGATCAATAGTTAAAATGCGAAATCTGACACATAAAAGTAATACGACGGGAAGCTGGAAAGCTAATCCAAAAGCAAATATAAACGTCATCATTAAAGACAAATATTCATTCATCTTAGCTTGTAAAGTTATATTAATAAGATCAGATTGAGATGATTGAAAACTTAAAAAAAAATTCCAAGCAATAGGTGATATTAAATAGTAAACAGTTGCAGCTCCAAGAAGAAATAAAAAAGGTATCGAAATTAAAGTTGGAAATGAAATAGATTTTTCTTTTTTAAGCAGTCCCGGTGAAACAAAACTCCAAATCTGATATGAAAGAAATGGAAATGAAATAAAAGCAGCAGTAAAAAATGAAACTTTTACATTAGTTAAAAAAGCTTCTTGTAATGCCGTGTAGATTAAACCATTACCGTCTCCTAGAATGTCAGTAAGAGGTTTGGCCAAAAAGACAAAAAGTTGTTTTGAAAAATAAAAGCAAACAATAAAAGATAAAATAAAAAAAATTATTGAAAATAATAGTTTTTTTCTAAGTTCTTTGAGATGATCAAAAAAATTCATAGTCTCACTTACTTCTTCGTCAGGCATCTTTTTCCGAATCTAAAATATTTTTATTATTTTTATCAATGAACTTGTCTAGATCTTTACCTTCTTTGATAATTGCTTCTTTAGTATTCAAAATTTCTTTTTTTATGTTTTTAATTTCAGAAAATTCAGTCACCTCTTCAACTGTTTTTGTAAATTCATTAGATAGATTTTTTAAATTAGCTATAATTGATTTAATAGTTTTTATTAAAACTGGTAACTCTTTAGGTCCAACCAATATCACACAGACAATTAGGATGATGGAAATTTCCATCCAGCCTAGAGAGAACATTTAATCTTCCTTTTTAGGATCTTCTTTTATTTCTGTTGTGGCATCTTCATCAGACATGCCTTTTTTAAAAGATTTAATTCCTTTTGCCATATCTGACATTAGTGATGGAATTTTTCCTTTTCCAAATAATAGTAAAACTATTATTAAAACAATAATCCAATGCCATAAACTGAATGTTCCCATTTATTAAAAATAGCTTATTTAGAAGTTAAATTCTACTAAAAATGAATATATGCCTACTATCTAACTCAATTGAAACGGAACTAGCTGGCTCCGGAAGAAAATCACCAGGGACTTTACTGTGCATGTGAAATTTTTCACCACTGGCGTTAGAAACAGTCATATGAACAATAGCATGATTGCCTATAAATTTTGATTCAACAACAACTCCATTCACTTCACTTATTAATGGTGATTTTTCCTTACTAAGGATTAGAGCTTCAGGTCTAATTATAATATCTACATCTTGACCACTAAGGAAATTTGAAGTTTTAATTTTGCCAATTGGAGTAATACAATATCCGTCTATGACTTTAGTAGTATATAGGTTAGTTTCTCCAAATAAAGATGCGACATAACTATTTTTGGGGTTATAGAAAATATCATAAGGAGTTCCTACTTGAATAATAGAGCCTTCATTAATAACTATTATCTGGTCACTTATAAACATCGCCTCCTCAGCATTATGAGTAACTATAATTGCTGAAGATTCTAGACTTTTAATAAGATGAAGAGTGTCATCAATGATTTCTTTTTTCAAAGATGTATTTAAATCTGAAAAAGGCTCATCTAATAAAAGTAATTTAGGTTGAACTGCTATAGATCTAGCTAGAGCTACTCTTTGTTGTTCACCTCCACTTAATTGATGAGGATATTTATTAAGAAAATTCTTAATCTTAGCTAAAGAAATAACCTGATCCGTTAGTAGTTTTTTATTTTTTTGAGAGTTCGCAGCAAAACTAATATTTTCTAGAACTGTCATATGAGGAAAGAGAGCAAAATCCTGAAATACATATGAGATGGATCTTTCTTCAGGTGGCAAGTTAATTTTTTTATAACTAACTAAATTATCATGTAAATATATTTTACCATTTTGAATTTCTTCTAATCCTGAAATTAGTCGAATTAAAGTTGTCTTCCCACAACCTGAAGGACCTAGAATAGAAATGATAGAATTTTCTTCTATTTTGAAACTAATATCATCAAGAGCTTTTGTGTTATCAAAATAATGGGTTAGATTTTGAACGTTAAGTATCATTAGAGTTATTATCTAGTTGGCTTTGAGAAAAATCATCTAGATTTTCCTCTTCTTCACCATCATCAACCAGAGCATCATCATCTAAACTGTCCGCGACCTCCTGAATATTCAGAGAAGAGAAATTCTCATTTAAAATACCAGAATTTCTCAATTCTTCAATTCCAGGTAAATTATCTAACGTACCTAAACCAAAATGAAGAAGAAAGTCATCAGTGGTATTCCAGAGAATGGGCCTGCCGGGAACTTCTTTTCTTCCACCAGGCTGTATCCAATTAAGTTCCATGAGCTGGTCTAAAATGCCCTGGCCAATAATAACACCTCTTATTCCTTCAATTTCAGATTTAGTAATAGGTTGGTGATAAGCAACTATAGATAATGTCTCAATAGCCTGCTTAGAAAGTTTCTTTTTAATTTCCCTCTTCTCATGAAATATTTCACTCAAATTTTCATTAGTAACAAAAATCCAACCATTACCAATTTTTCTTAAATTAATTCCCTTGTCAGCATAATCACTAGAAAGATCGTTGAGCATGGGAGATATGTCTTCATGTAAATCTAAACGTTTTTTAATTTCAT
>CAYZPP010000078.1:0-4953 GCA_964480315.1 uncultured Alphaproteobacteria bacterium
CATCAAAAGGAGTTTTAAAGTTTTTTTGAGGATTATCTTTTTTTGAAGCGGATTGGTTTATTTCTATCTCATTTAGTTTAAATTCTTGATCAATTTCTTTGACTTTCTCATTTTCAATATCATTTAAGTTTAATTCTCCAAGTAACTGATTTTCATTTTTTCCAGATATTATATTAGAAGATTCAACTTCTAGTGATATTACGTCGTCATTTGTTGCATTTGACAAAGTTACATTATTTTTATTTAGATAGAGTGAATAAAGATCACTAATTTTAATTTCTAGCTCTTCTAATCTTGAATTAATATTTTTTAAAGTATTTTCAATATCTAAAATTTTCGCAGAACTACTGTAACTCTGATCAGATGAGTTACCTTGAACTGTTTCATTTTCTGAATTTGAGTAAACAAATTTTTGTAAATCTTGAACATCTTTACTAAGTCGATCTACATCATTTATTAATTTTAAGTTAACCTCTTCTGAACACAGAAGGTTAAATAAAGATAAAAATATAATTGTGAATAATATCTTCATTTGTTTAACGCCTCATCTCATAAAAAATGAGGCGATAAGAAATCTATTACTTTGTAATTGCTGTTACTGCTCTTCGGTTTTGACTCCAAGCAGAATCCGTTGAACCTATAACTTCAGGTCTTTCTTTTCCAAAACTAACGGTGTTCATTCTTGTTGTTTTTATACCTGAATCAGCTAGATAGCTAAATACAGCATTAGATCTTTTGGCGCCAAGAGCTAAGTTATATTCTCTTGTACCTCTTTCGTCAGCATGACCTTCAATGGTGATGTCAACTTCAGAGTATTGTTTTAGCCAAGCCGTTTGTGCGTCAAGTGTAGATTGAGCATCAACCGTAAGTTCAAAACTGTCAAATTCGAAGAATACTCTGTCCCCTACATTGACAATTAAATCTTCTTGAGATCCAGCAACAATACTATTGCCACCAGCATTTTTTTTTGTACCTGCGCAAGAAGTAAGTATCAAGCCAGAAACCATTATAATAAAAAGTTTTTTTAACATATTATTCTCCGCGTATTTATAAAACTATAGTCTTACTAAGATTAATCATCAAATCAGAGCTAAATCAAGCAATAAATTAAGCATTATATGTTGGCTTTCCTTAATAAATATGAGATTTTTAAAGCAAAGGAGACCACGAAGGGTCAGAGCCTTCTCTCGGAGTGGGGATTAAGCGTTCATTAAATCCTGTAATATCAATAAAATGTATTGATGTTTCGCCTCCCGTTCCATCTTTTCTAGATTTTTGTTGCCTATAAAATATTAAATATCTCCCATTTGGCGACCATGCTGGTGATTCTAATGAAAAATCTTTTACAATTACTCTTTCATTTAATCCAATGGTGTTCATAATTCCAATATGGAATGCGCCTTGGGTAAGCTTAGTGAATGCTATTTGATCTCCTCGTGGAGACCAAACTGGATTCCCGTAGACACCCTTACCTCTACTAATTCTTTTAATATTACTTCCATCTGAATCCATTGTGTAAAGTTGTGGGTAGCCACCTCTATCTGAATTAAATACAATTTTTTTACCATCAGGAGAAAATGAAGGTGATGTATCTATGCCAGGATCGTTAGTAAGTCTTTTCACAATTCTAGTATTTAAATTCATTAAGTAGACTTCTGTATTTGCTGTCTTAGGATCAGAGAATGACATTACTATAGATTGGCTATCTGGAGAAAATCGAGGCGCAAATGTCATCCCAGGAAAATCACCAACAATTTCTCTAATTCCGGTTTTGAGATTATAAATATAAACTCTGGGCATATTTTCTTCATACTCCATATAGGTTATTATTTGATTATTTGGAGCAAATCTAGGGGTTAAAACTAAGTTTTTACCATTAGTTAAATACTGATGACTATCAGGATGTCCATCTTGATCCATTATTGCAAGTCTTTTAACTCGTTCTTTGAGTGGGCCGACTTCAGATATATAAACAATTCTAGTATCAAAATATCCTGATTCTCCAGTAATTCTTTCATACACTAAGTCGCTTATTTTATGCCCTAGCCTTCTTAATAAATTTATGTTTGGGATTGACATCTTGACTGCTTTAATTTCTTGACCAGCTAGAACATCATACAATCTCAGTCTTACTGAGTAGGCATTATCAATTTTTTTTATATCGGCACTTAATAAAAATTGTGCATTAATAATCTTCCAATCTTCAAATCTAGGAACTTTCTCTACTAAATTGCCTTTTTGTATATAGAGGCTATCATCAACAGTATAAAAAAGTCCTGAATTAGTTAAGTTTTTAGAAATAATATCTCTTAATATTTTTCCATTTTTGGAGATTACTTCATTTTCTCCATAAAAATTTGTTATAGCAATAGGTGTTGGCTCTACTTTTCCCTGAGATATAGTAATATCTAGCGCAGCAAAAACATTTGTAGAGAAAAATATTATAAATAGATTTAAAAGTAATTTTTTTTTCATAATTTAAAAATAATATAGCACATAATTATGATGTTTTTTTTAATAAAAATTTATGCTTGGTCAAACATCCAACTAAAATCAAAAGTAAAATTAATCTCTTTCCACATTTCATATTTATCTTCAGGAAGCATTAGAGTTGAGCAATTCGGATGATTAAACGCCCTAAGAGCCGCTTCTCCAGCTGTTCTATAGTAAGAATCTGTAAGCATTTTGGCTGTATTTTTGATGTTAGCTTCCCTAACAGTCCTGTCAGGATTAACTAAAATTTGAACTTGAATTTTAATTTTTTCTAATTCTTTGGCGCCAGCCGGGACAGTGTAACAAGAAATTAACTGTTGCGTCAGTAAATCCACTTCTGAAATAGTCATCTCCTCTCCAACTTCATCTGTAAAGACTTCAGACTGCGATTCCTCAGTTGCTTCTTGTTCCTTTTTAAAATCTTTACTCTCTTGTTCGATATCTTTTAAAACCTTACTTACGTTAAATGACTTCTTTTTAGGTTTAGTTTCCAAAACAACTTTTACTTCCGGTTTTTCGATAATCTCTTTTGGTTTTGGCTTGTTCTTGAGTTTAATTTCAAAATCATTTTTGGCTTCAGTTGACTTTTCGATGATAGTTTTTTCAGGTTTTGTTTTTTTTTCAATAACAAAGTTACTTTCTTCTTCTACTGACTCACTAGCAAGAATTTCTTCTTTAGCTTCTATTTGATCAGTCTCTTTGATTATTTCTTTCTCTATTTCTTGAATTTGCTCAACCATATCTGGAATAACTTCGTTCACCTTTTGCTTAAATTCAGGCGCAGAAGTTTTATCTTCAATGATGAACATTTCAACTGGAAGTATTAGGGGGACATCTATAATTTTATCTTCATTAAATGATAGACTGACCATAGGTAATAAAAAAAGAATATGTGCCAGGACTGATAGAAAAGTAAAAGTGTTATCTTTCTTTTGATAAAAAAAATTCTCGAGATAGAATATGGTTTGTTTAAATGGGTTGAAAAATTTTTGTATATACAAAATTATTTAATCAGGTTTTTTTGTAACAAGAGCTATTTTTAAAAACCCAGAAGTATTTAAAGCTCCAAGTACTTGCATGACTTCTCCATAATTTATATCTGTATCTGCTCTAAGAAAAATTCTAATATCACTGTTGTTGCCTGCAACTGCCCTAACTTTAGATATCAATTCATCAAAAATAATTATCTCATCTCCAATAAAAATTTCATTATTTTCATTTAAAGTAATTTCCAAAGGTTCTCTCTGAGCGTCTAAAGATTGTGATTCAACTTTTGGGAGATTGATTGGAACACCCACTGTTAATAAAGGCGCCGTAACCATAAAAACAATTAGCAAGACTAGCATCACATCAACCATTGGAGTTACGTTTATTGCAGAAACTGGACGATGTTTTTTTCGCATTAACTCACTTGTCTTGAAATAATGTTTACTAAATCTTTTCCAAAATTCTCAACTTCAGAAAGATAGTTGTCAATTCTAGCTGTTATTAGATTATAGAAGGCGGTCGAAGGTATGGCTACAAACAATCCGAGCGCTGTAACAAAAAGTGCTTCAGCTATACCGGGGGCAACCACAGCTAAATTCGTATTTTGCGCTATCGCAATTGCCTGAAAGCTATGCATAATTCCCCATACAGTGCCAAATAATCCAATAAAGGGAGCGACGGATCCAGATGAAGCTAGAAAAGATAAGCCTCTATTTAATTTTGATTCTTCATTGCTAACACTTAACTCTAGAGCTGTTTCTAATCTTTGAATTAAAAAACTATCAGTTTTTGTTTTTGATTTTGAAGATTTATCATACTCATCCATTATATTCTTAAAAGTTAGAGAAAAACTTTCCTCTTCAAAATCGTCAATTTGCTCATGGAGCTCATCTAAAGTTACGCCAGACCAAAAATGATTTTCGAATTTTTTAGAGATACGTTTCATTTTACTAATAGTAAATATTTTTTGGACGATAATTTTCCAAGACTGAACAGAAAAACCTAAAAGCAAAAGAATTACAAATTTTACAATCCAGTCAGATTTAAAAAACATGGAAAACATAGAAAAATCCACTGAACCTTTCATTGATGCTAAATTAATTACTTCATTTTCCATTTATTCAATCTCCTTAATGTTATTAGTTATTTTTGAAACTGCTTCAAAGTCATCAGAATGAACCATAATCCAAAAACCTGGCCTATTTTTTTCACAAAGCGCGATCACTGGTATTTTTTTTTCTTTATCAGCGTAGACTTTAGTATCATCCCAAAGCTTAACAGCAGAATGTTTAGCTCTTAATTTACATTCAATAAACAACTCTTTATGTATTACATCAGCATGAGTGACTTTTGAATTTATCCCACTCAAAGCATTTCTTATTCCTCCAAAAAATTTGGATACTAAACGCTCTCTATTTTTCCAAGCTTTATCAGGCATCTGATTCTCCTATCAATTTACTATCAAAATCTAGA
>CAYZPP010000079.1:0-4914 GCA_964480315.1 uncultured Alphaproteobacteria bacterium
AATAATACCTTAAATGGTTTTATTGATTGGGATAATACAGCTAAAGAAATAGTAAAATTTATAAATGCTTTTAGTGACCCATATTTAGGAGCAATAACCTATATCAATAATAAAAAAATATATTTAAAAAATGCATCTTTAGTTACTCATAATAATTATCACACTTTTAGTGCTGGTTTAATATTAAACAAATATAAAAAAGATTTAATTGTTGCGGCTAAAAAAGGTATTGTAAAAATAAATTACATTAAAAATATTGATATGCAAAATATAAAAATTGGCGATAGATTTATGACTGAAAGAAAACTTATTGAAAAATCAAAAAAACATTTCAAAATATAATATGATAAATTTTGGAAAAATTTCTACAGTACTTTTATTGGGTGGGGGTGAACTAATGTATTATTTTGCAAAGATTGCAAAAAAAAATAAATTAAAAGTGATCTCTGTAATTGCACCTAGACACGCAAAAGAAGTTATCGCAGATAAAAAAAATTTAGAGTCACTATTAAGAGAAGAGGGATTGGTATTTAAATTTGATAAAATAGATAAAAAAAAAATTAAAAATATATTAGGTGAAAATAAAGATATTTTATATTTTTCTTTTGACTCTCCATGGATTTTTAATAACGAAATAATCAAAGATTTGTTCAAAAATAAATTAATAAATTCACATAGCACAAGACTGCCCCAAAATAGAGGAGGTGGTGGATTTAGCTGGAGGATATTAAATCAAGAAAAATTTGGCATATGCCTAATACACCTTATCTCTGAAGAGGAAATTGATAAAGGTGAAATAGTTCTGCATAAAAACTTCTTATTTCCACATTCATTAAAAAAACCTTTAGATTATTATTCATTTCAGCTGAAAGAAGAGAAGAATTTTTTGTCCGAATTTTTAGAAAAATTATTATGCAAAAAAAATTTTGATTTAATTGCTCAACCAGAATATTTATCTACTTATTTTCCAAGATTATCCACAAACACTAATGGTTGGATAGACTGGTCATTAAAAAATATAGACTTATTTAATTTTATATGTGCTTTTGATGATCCATATGAGGGAGCAAGTACTAAATATGGAAGTAAAAAAGTCAGAATAAAATCTGTAACTTGGTCTAGATCTGATCAAATATTTCATCCATATCAATATGGAATGATTTATAGAAAAACTGAAGATTGGATTGTTGTAGCCATTAATTCTGGAAGCCTAATTATTGAAGAAGTTTTAAATGAAAAAAATGAAAATATAATAAACAAGTTAATTGTTGGAAATAGATTTTTAACAGAACAGTATTTATTAGAAGCCGCAAAAGTCAGAAAATTTTTTACTCCTTTAGGTCTTAAATAATTTAATATCTTACAATTAAATTTTTACTTTCCCACTTTAGACAGTATGTTAAAACTTCTTGATATGGAAGTTTATGGTAATCTGCAATATCTTCTACAGTCATTTTTTTATCTAAAAATGAAGGTAAATTATTCATTAACAAATTCCAATTTTTTTGTTTTTTTGTGTATTTTTTTTTATCTATGCCTGGAGATTCAGCATTAAGATAAAGTTTAAATTTTGGATTTGATAATGCTATCACACCTTTATAATTATTTTTAAATCTTATTTTATTTTCAAGATTTAAAATGATATTTTTTAAAATTAAAAATGTTTGTAAAATTTTTTTTTGGGAAATAATTTTGGGTGTGTCTAGGTCTGTGTGGTATTCTGAAAATGGAGACCTTGTAAGAGAAATTGTATGAATATTATACCCAGGTGAGTCAAACACTATTTCATCATTTCCATATACTGTTCTAAAATTGCCAGTTGAAAATTTTTCTTTTGAATGTTTTAGAGCTTTTAATGCTAAGTTATCAATTTCAGTATTTTTTTGGACTGAGTGTTGAAGTTTGATTTTATTATTGTTTCCAACCGATTTTAACAAAATACAATATTTAAGATTTTTAAGTTTTTTTTTATTAATTTTATTTAGCCAAAAAATAGGTCCATATAGCTCGGGAGCTATTAATAATGTATATGTGAATTTTCTGTTTTTAATTTTTTTAAGGTCTTGAAATAATTTTATACCTACGGCACAACCTGAAATATCGTCATTTGCTTGATATGGGTGACAATTATGTGCATTAATAATTATAGTTTCATCACTCTTTCCCTTAAGTGTATATTCTAATACCTTCATCTTTGACTTTTTTATAGATGATGAAATTTCAATTTTATATCTTTTTTTTTTAATTTTTTTTAATTCATTTTCAGACATGCAAAACCCCCAGGATGGTTTTTGAGCTCTATATAGCCCTGTCCAATTATATGGCGTTGCATTTTTATTTTTTTTTGAAATAAATATGTGATCTATCAATTTTTCATAGTTAATTTCTCCTGAAAAACTTGAAGATTGAATCGGTACAGCAAATTTTTTTTTTTTAGCATCAAATATTATTTTTTTTCCATCTTTAATTAGTCCTTTTTTTAATTGCCATGAATGTGGAATCTTCCAGCCATTGTGTTTTAAACCACTTTTAAAAGAATGAACTTTAAATAGTAAAAGTTTCATAAATTCCTTAATTGCTATATCGTTACCTTGTCCAGCTATTGAATAATCAAAAGGATAAAGCTTTTTAATTATATTTATTAATTTCATTAGTTTAATCTAGCAAAGTCTGTTTCGGAATTTGTTGTTTCAAGATATCTATAAATATCGTCTCCATTTTCACATTTCGCAATAATTAAAAATAATTTATCCAGAAAATTAAAATATCTTTCAAGAATTTTTTTATTATGTGCTATTGAAACATATATAGTTGTTGTTGCCAAAAAACCCTTTTTTAACATCTCTTGAGTAATAAATGTCTTATAAGCTTGATGATTTTTACTTAAGAAAATAAATGAGCTTAGTGCTGGTATCCCACTAATTTTAATTTTTACTTTATTTTTTTTAGCTAATTTTTTCCATCTCAAAGTTATGAACTTTCCAAGTTTAGTTATATATTCCCAAGTTTTCTTCTTTTCCATAATTTCTAAAGTTTTTATGGCTGCAGTTGGTCCTAAACTTTCAGTCCAAAATGTACTGCTAATGAAAGTATTTTTTATACTTTCCATTATATTTTTCTTCCCTAATACTGCTGTAATAGCATAACCATTCCCTAATGCTTTACCAAGCATTAACATATCTGGGTTAACTCCGTAAATTTTGTGTATTCCTCCAAAATTTTGCCTAAAACCAGTGGTGCATTCATCAAAAATCAGAACTAGATTTTTTTGATCCGCTAACAGTCTCACTTTTTTTAAGAAATTATTTTTTGGAATTTGATTTCTAATAACTTCCATTTTAATTATTCCAATGTCAGGATTGTTTTTTATTAAATTTTTTAATTCATTAAAATTATTGTACCTAAAAGGATATATGCTACCTCTTAAATTTTTAAATACTCCTCCAGTTTTTAACCCTGGTAACAAATGTTCATTTAGGTTACTTTTTTTTTTTAAATTTGTTGCCAAATACCAATCATGCCAGCCATGATATCCACAAAATGCAATTTTTTGTCTATCTGAATAAGATCTTGCAAGTCTAACGGCAATTGCATTAGCTTCACCACCTGATCTTGCAAATCTTGCTTGGTCAGCCCATGGGTGAATTTCCAGCAGTTTTTCTGCGAGTATAACTTCTTCTTTACAATTTAAAGTAGACATATTTCCTTTAAATAAGCGTTTAGAAACAGCTTTATCCACCTCAATATTAGAATATCCCAATATATTTGTTCCTATACCCATTATACTTACATCGTAATATTTTTTACCATCCAAATCTTCAACAATACATCCCTTGGCTTTTTTAAAATAACTTGGCCATTTATCAGGTAAAAAAACATCTGGCCTTTTAGAAAAGAGCATATTACCTCCTGCAATAGATTTTTTGGCTCTATTCCATACTTTTTGTCCTGTCGTCAAACTTTTGAATTCCCTTTGATCTGATTCTTTTTTATTGTTTAAAAATATCTTTGTATTTTTTTTATAAAAAGAAATTATATCCTCTATTGTGAATTTATTATTTTTAAAATTATTAAATATTTTTCTAATTAAAAAAAAATCACTTTTTGTATCAAGTGTCATTCTTAAAAATGAAAAATTTTTAGTCTTTTGTTTAAAATTATATTTTTTAAATATATTAGTTCTTAGAATATATTTTGTAACATGCTCTTTATCATATTTCGAAATTGCATTTAAATTTACTTTAGACAAAGTTTTGAAACTAAAAAACTCAATATCCATTCCATCTGGAAAAGATCTATCTTCGATATTTGATAGATAATCATAGCTATTTAATTGATAAATTTTAGCAAGTTTGTCCACTAACTTTGGATCTACTAAAGGACAATCACCTGTAATTCTTAAAATATTTGAAATTTTAAAGTATTTAGCACAGTCATAATATCTTTTAAGAACATTGTTTTCACTGCCTCGAAAAGTTTTATAGTTATATTTTTTAAGAACTTTATAGAGCTTATCATTTTCTTTGGTATTAGGAATTGCAACTATTATATTTTCAATTGTTTTTGCTCTTGAGAGTCTTTCTAATAATATAATTATAGTTTCCTTTCCATTAATTTTTTTTAAAACTTTACCTCTTAATCTGGAGGATCCAATTCTTGCTTGAACAATTGCCGTAATATTTTTTTTCATTAATTAATTTTGATTATATATTTTCTTTTTTTATAATAAAAATATGCAGGAAAACTTTTATTATTCCTTGTTCTTATCTTATCAATTTGAGATTTTATCGTTTTATTTATGTTCAATTCACTGAAAGAAGATTGTATTCTAGGGTAATATGAAGCCCTACCCTTTTGGGAGTAACTTTTAATAATTTTATTTTTGGAATATTTTTTTAAAAAAAGGTTAATAAG
>CAYZPP010000080.1:0-4890 GCA_964480315.1 uncultured Alphaproteobacteria bacterium
GACACCTCAAATTGAAGTTACATTTGATATAGATGCCAATGGAATAGTAAGTGTATCCGCAAAAGATAAATCTACAGGTAAAGAACAAAAAATTAAAATTCAGGCATCGGGCGGGTTGTCAGATGAAGAAATAGAAAAAATGGTAAAAGATGGTGAAGTCAATGCGGAAGAAGATAAGAAAAAAAGAGAAGGTGTTGATATAAAAAATAGCGGCGATGCCCTTGTTTTCCAAACGGAAAAAAATCTTAAAGAGTATGGAGATAAAGTTTCCGAAGAAGATAAATTAAAAATTGAAACTGATCTTAAGGATTTAAAGGAAGCGTTAGAAAAAGATAATCTTGATGTGATTAAACAAAAAACTGAAGAATTAACTCAATCATCAATGAAGATGGGAGAGGCTATGTACAAGGATCAGCAGGGGCAACAACCTGACGATACTCCTGATGGTGCAGATGCTACTCCGGGAGATGATGACAAAAAAGAAGACGATGTTATTGATGCAGAATTTGAAGAAGTTAAAGAGACTGATGAAGATAAAACAGCGGATACTAAATAGTCAGTTTTAATAATATCTTTATTTAACTATGGCAGATGATTTTTATAATACACTAGGACTATCTAAGGGAGCAAGTGACTCTGAGGTGAAGGCAGCTTACCGTAAGATGGCTATGAAGTATCACCCAGATCGTAACCAAGGAAAACCTGATGCAGAAAAAAAATTTAAAGAAGTTAGCAATGCTTATGAAATATTAAAAGATCCACAAAAGAAACAAGCTTATGATCAATATGGTCATGCTGCTTTTGAACAAGGTGGGATGGGCGGTACCGGACAACAAGGCTTTGGAGGTGCAGGCTTTTCAGACATATTTGAAGATATTTTTGGAATGGGCGGTGGTGGTCCTCAAGAAACCCGCGGTGATGATTTACGTTATGATATTTCAATAGATTTAGAAGAGGCCTTTAATGGTAAAAATTTAGATGCTCCAATTACAAAGATGTCTACTTGTCCAGAAAAACATTCTTATAAATCTTGTACAACATGTGATGGACATGGAAAGGTTAGAACGCAAAGTGGGTTTTTTTCTATGGAAAGAACATGTGGTAGATGTAGTGGTACGGGACAAGAAATTAAAGGCAAATGTAGTAAATGTGCAAATACAGGAAGAGTAAAAGAAAATAAAAAATTAAAAATTAAAATTCCGGCTGGAATTGAAACAGGAAATAGAATTCGTATGACTGGTGAAGGTGAGGCTGGTGAACTTGGTGGTCATAATGGAGATCTTTATATATTTATAAGTGTCACATCACATAAACTTTTTGAAAGAGATAAAAATAATATTATTTGTGATGTTGCAATTCCTTTTACTACTGCTGCATTGGGAGGAAGTATTGAGGTCCCAACAATTGAAAAAAAAATGGTTAGTATAAATATTCCACAAGGAATGCAATCTGGTCATAAACTTAGAGTTAAAGGAAAAGGAATGAGTATTTTAAGAGCAGAATCCAGAGGAGATATGATTGTGCGAGTTCATGCTGAAACACCCGTAAATTTATCTAACTCTCAAAGAGAACTTCTTTCTAAATTTAATGAATCATTAGGAAAAGAAAATTCAAAAATGACGGAAAGTTTTTTTGATAAAGTAAAAAAAATGTTCAACACATAATGTCAAATCAAAGTTTTTACTTTGAAGAAATTAAAACAAAGATTGGCAATATTTTTATATTAGAAAATAATAAAGGTGTATGTGTTGTTATGCCATCAAAAGACCCAAGGATTCAAAAAATAAAAAAAGAATTAAGTCCTGAGCAAGGTTTAATTTATTACAAAAAGATAAGATCAAATATAATTCGTTTTTTAGATAAGAAAGAAAAATTAATTAAAATTCCAATTACGTTTATATCTGGAACAAAATTTCAAATTAGCGTTTGGAAACAAATCATTAAAATACCATACGGCTCCTCCACCTCATATTCATTAATAGCTGAGAAAATTAAAAATACTAAAGCTGTGCGCGCAGTAGGAAATGCAGTTGGAAAAAATCCAATCATGATTTATGTGCCCTGCCATAGAGTTCTAACTAAGTCAGGTAATTTAGGAGAGTACGCATGGGGTATGTCCTTAAAAAAGAAAATACTAAATATAGAGAATATCAAGGTTAGATGGCTGACTCGAATTTAGTAGAGGAGGAAATTGAATACCGAATCAGCCCCCGCATGAATGCTGATTTTAGACTATTAATTTATTCATTTTAGTCAAATCAAGTAACCTGTTACAAATACATTTATGAAGGGGACATCATTAATTAGTTATAGTTTTCAATCTTTTTACCTTGCAGGTGCTTTTTTACTTTTTTTTATATTATTGCCAAGTTTTTATAATTTAAGCCTAGGAATGGCCCTCTCATCTATCGGCTTAGTCATACTAATCTCAAGAATAACAGATATATTTACAGATTTTTTTATTGGATATTTGACGGAAAAAAGAGGAATAGAAAATAAAAATAAAAAAAATCAATTTATTATTGGAGTAATATTATTTCTATTATCAATCACTGGCCTTTTTATTATTCAATCAACATCAATTATTTTTTTTATGTTTTTCTATAATCTTGGATTATTGGGATTTACTATTGCAATTATTCCATATGATTCAATTGTATTAGATCAAAAAAATTTTTTAAGAACTAGATTTAAATTAGCAGCTTTTAAAGAAGGATTTGGTATTCTAGGTGTTATTTTTGCATTACTAATACCTACTTCAATTTCATATATTTTTAATATCTCTTTTTTAGATCACCAGGTCATAAGAATGACAGGATTATTTTTTATTAGTAGCGCAATCATAGGGCTTTTTATTTTTCATTTTTTTTTTATTGAAGAAAAAAATTTTTTAACATCTAAAATAACATTTAAAATTATATTACAAAATATACAAAATAATAAGAAGATAATATCACTCGCAAATATCACTTTTTTTAATCTATTAGCAAATAATTTTACAGCCAACTTATTTATAATATTTGTTTCAACATATTTAAATTTATCTAAATATGTTGGTGTTCTTTTAACTTTATATTTTATTACTACATTTTTATCTATACCAATTTGGTATATATTCGGTAAAAAATATTCAAATTTATTTTTATTACAAACTGGATTAATGATTTCTCTTTTTGGTTTTATGTTAACTGCAATAGTAGGAGATGGGGATTTATTTTTATATATATTTATAATACTAATAACTGGTGTTGGTGTTGGTGTTGACCTCATTATACCACAAGCTGAATTAGCAGATATACTAGATGATAATAAAAATGATAATCGTCTATCACAAATTTTTACAACATTATTTTCAATAATTAAGAAATTAGCAATTGGATTAGCATCTGGTATAGCTTTAACGGGCTATGGTTTATTAACTGAAAATAATATTAATATTTTTTCCTTTGTTCCAAATATTTTTATTTTTTATTTTTTAATTCCCCTCATACTAAAATTCATTGTATTGGTATTGGTATTCAGATATAGGAATAGACTAAATGGTCATTCAAAAACTCACTAGACCAACTACAGTCTATTTTATTGGTTTTCTTGCTTATTTTTTATTTTCAGTTGGAGATACTTTAATTAAGCTAGCTGCATCTGACTATGCATTTACCGTTGTATTCGCTATTAGTACTTCTGCTGGTTGCCTGCCTGTATTTGGATATTTAATTTTTAAACGAAGTATTTCTAAAATAGCTACTAAAAATTACCTTTTACATCTAACAAGGGGTGTATTGATGGCCGCAGTCGCTTACAGTATTCTTAAGGGAATAATTTTACTGCCCCTATCTATTGCATACCCAATTTTATTATCAGCACCAGTTTTTTTATCTATTATGGGCGTAATTTTTTTAAAAGAAAAAATTAATATTTATAAAATTTTATCACTGATTATGGCCATGATAGGAGTTATGTTAATTTCAGGATTTAGTTTTAATCAAGGGTACAATAAGGAAGGAATAGTATTGTTATTACTAGGTTCTTTTTTGGTAGCCGTTCTTGACTTAACTGTGAGATTATTTGGAAAAAAAGAAACTACAATCTCTTTAGGTTTCTACAATCTTTTTTTTGCTGCAATAATATTTATATTATTTTCAATAAATTCATGGGAACCAATTGAATATATTCATTTTGCACAGATCATAGGGGGAGGATTTCTTGATGGCGTTGGGATGTTATTATTAGTCTTTGCCCTTAAAAATATCGAAGCATCCTATGCCAGCATTACTCATTATTCACAAATAATCTATGGCTTTATTATAGGAATAATTATATTTCAACACATTCCATCATATATAGAAATTATAGGATCATTATTTATTATTATGTCGGGCTTTTTAATTTATTTTAAATTAAATCAATCAGATTGATTGCTGTTTCATTAGAGACAAAGCGCATCCAGATATTTTCCATTCTTCATCGACAAACACTAAAGAATATGTAGCTATATAAGACTGATTGGACTGTGATATAATTTGTAACTGATGAAATATACTACCATCATAAAATTTAGACTTAATAAAATAAAAATCTTTTGCATTTGATACTGGCTCATAATTATCTTTTATCATGCCCATAAAACTTTCAGGGTTCTTAAATTTCATTTTTATAAAAGAATCAGCAAAAGAATAAGCCTTAGTGGCATCATTTTTTTTAAAAGCTTTTATTTGCTCTGAAATTATTTCTTTTGTTATATCAAAATCTCTTTTATCAATTTGCTCGGCAAAAAGGGCACTTGTAATATAAAAAATAAGAATGGTCTGAATAAAAAATTTCATTGTTAATAATTATATGTAATAATTTATAAATTAGATGACAAAAATATTTTTAATTTTATTACTTTTT
>CAYZPP010000081.1:0-4886 GCA_964480315.1 uncultured Alphaproteobacteria bacterium
ATTTTTCATGTTGCTCCAATGATGGGCTACACGGATTATTATTTTAGAAATTTATTACATTTTTTATATGATGCTAATATAAGAACTTATTCAGAGATGATTGTTGATAAAGCAATTATTTATAATTCAGAAAAAACACTCACAAAACATTTTTGTAACTCGAATAAAAGCATTATACAGATAGCTGGTTCTAACCCAAAAGAAATATCGGATTGTATCAAAATCATAGATAATATAAGTCATATAAAAGAAATTAACTATAATTTAGGTTGTCCCAGTTCTCGGGTTCAAGAAAATAAACTTGGATTAGCCTTAACTCAATATCCTGATGAAGTTAAAAATTGTTTAGATGAAATTTCAAAATCTAATAAAATTATATCAGTTAAATGTCGATTAGGTTTGGGGCTGGAGGAAGATCGGGATTACATACATAGCTTTTTAAAAATGTTTAAAGAAAAAGATATCAATAAAGTTATAGTACATTGTAGAAACGGTGTTTTGAATTTAAATACTAAAAATAATCGAAAAATTCCTAAAATTAATTATAAACTTTTTTATAAATGCATAGAAGATTTTCCAGATATAAATCTAATTCCTAATGGGGAGATTAATAATATTGAAACTATTAATGAATTTAGTAGCAATGCAGTAAATGAAGTTATGATTGGGAGAAAATTTGCTGAAGAGCCTTTGTTTCTTCATAACTACGGTATCTTAAAAATAGATGAAATAGATGAGAGAATTTTAAATTATTTGTATTTCATATTACAGTATCCTATGGTTAAAAAAAATCTAATTCAAAAATCTTTAATGTCTTTATTTGCTAACCTTAAAGACTCTAAAGAATATAAAAAAATAATTCATAATGTAAAATCTATTGATGAAATTTTTACAATATTTGAAAATAGGAGAATTATTTGGAGATAGGTAAAATAATTAATTATTCTAACTTTATCAAAGATAATAAAAAATTAATTGATAATTTCAGTTCTATTGATTTTCAAAAGTCTTCTATACTTAAATATTTTAATAAGAATTTACATGAATATTTTGATGTAAAGTCAAAAAATTATGAAAAATTTCAAAAATTAAAAAATGAAATTATTGTTTTAATATTTTTAGGACATCATCAGGGTATTAACGATAATTTAATTTCAGCTCGATTATGGTCTATTATAATGAGAATATATCTTACTAAGATATTTCATTATTATCTTTCTTTAGATCATGCTGAGTATAAAAAAGATTTTTTTATTTTAAGTTTAGGTAAGTTGGGTGTTAGTGATCTTAATTATTCTAGTGATATTGATTTAATTATTTTTTTTAAATCAAATAATAGTAAAGTTTCATTTCAAAATTTTAACAAGTCTATTAAAAATATACTTTCTAAAATATCAAATATATCACCTTCTTTTTTTCATAAAATTGATATGAGACTTAGGCCTGATTTTGGAACAGAATCTATAATTTCAGATATTGATAGATCGACTGAATACTATTCTTCAATAGGAAGAAATTGGGAAAGATTAGCTTTTCATAGGTCTTCTTTTTTATGTGGAAATTATTCACTTTTTTTAGATTTCAAGACTTCTATTAATAGTTTTCTGTATAGGAAGAGTTTTGATTTTTATGCTATCGATGAAATTAAAAAACTTTTTTCATTCACAAAATCTTCTAAAGATATTATTAATATAAAAACTTCATTAGGTTATATTCGTACATGTGAAAATTTATTGCATTTTGTACAATTACTTTGGTCTGGAAATTTTACAAAACTTCGAAATGTATCTATTCATAAATTATTTATTATATTGCTTAATTATCCAAATCTTATTTCTAAGGAAGATTTATTATCTATTAAACAAGCTTATTACTATTTTCGTTGGATAGAGGATCTTCTTCATATTAAATTTAATTCAAAACAAAATACTATTTCACTTTCTGAATTGGACTTATCTATTTTTGATAGTGACTTTGAAGCTAAGCTAACTCATCATAGTAGTAAGGTGATAGTTATTTATAATAATCTATTTAAACCTGAAGATTCATATGTTAATTATGATTTAAATAACTTCAATGAAGACAGCATATCTATAGTAAATAATTGGTTTGATCGATCTAATGATAAAATTTCATCAAATCAAATAAAAAAAGATTTTGATAACATTATTAATGCTTTTTTAAATTCTGTTAATACTTTAGAAAATAGAAATAATTTAGTTATAAAATTTGATTACCTTTTAACTTATTATAAATCTGGTATTCATTTAGCAGCTCTTTATAAATATAACCCTATAATATTGAAACAGTTAATATTTATCTTTAGTCATTCTGTTAAGCTGTCAAATCAAATTAATAAATATAACTTTTTAGTAGAGTCTTTAATTTACTTATCTATTGAAAATTCAAATAATTTACTTATCAAAAATGATAACAATATTGATTTCGACTTAGATTTAAAAAATCTAATTAATAATTTTTATGAAGCTCTTTTTATAATTGATTTTTTTTATCTCAAGCAGAATTTTTCGTTTAAACAATATCAGTACCAAAGAAGTAGAAAAATTAGATCTTTTATCTTTAATCTTTTTTTACTAGTTAAAAATTTGTACTTAATTTCTAACAAATTACCATCTTCAGATATTATTCCTGTTCTTTTCGGAAGTACTGCTCTTTATCAAAACTTATCATACTCTGATACTGATATTTTCTTTATTAAAATGGATTCTAATCTTGATCACATGGATTCAATTAAAATTGTTAAAAGATTTTATTCAGTTATTAATCTGTATTTAGATAAGAGTATAATTGATATTGATAATAGGAATAAGCCTTTTGGTAATGACTCAGATGTTATTATTCCTAATGATGTCTTTTTAGATTTTTACAGTTCTACAAATGAGGATTTCTATAAATTATCTTTCTTTAAATGTGATATTATAACTAATAATCTTTCATTTAAAAAAATATTTAAAAGAAATAAAATTAATATTATTTCTTTTTATGAAAAAATTAATAAATCTTATCTTGCTAAAATTATCGATATTAAATCAAAATCTCTAGATTTAAAAAATCTTATTACGATTTATGATTTATTTGTTAATTTTAATAAAATCAACAATTTAGAGTTTTCTTCTTACGATGTTGACCTTAGTTATTTAAAAGAAAATTTAAATAACCAAGATCTGACTGGTAATAAATCTATTATAGATTTAAATTTTTATTTTAATAAAATTAATTTTTAATAATCGTAATACATATCGTACTCTTTAGGAGTGACGACTAGTTTATTAGGCTCAATTTCTTCTTTTCTTTTATACTCTATAAATGATTCAATTATGTCTGCTGTAAAGACATTACCCTCTAGCAAGTAACCGTGATCCTTTTCTAGATGATTTATTGCTTCCTCTAATGATGATGGTACCTCTTTAATATTTGCTTGTTCTTCTGGCGGTAGATCATATAGATTTTTATCCATAGGTTCTCCTGGATCAATTCTATTCTTAATACCATCAAGACCTGCCATTGCCATTGCTGCAAATGCTAAATAAGGATTTGCTGTTGCATCTGGACATCTAAACTCTACTCTTTTTGCTTTTGGTGACGGCGAATAGGCCGGTATTCTGCATATAGCACTCCTATTGGCATTAGAGTATGCTAGTTTTACAGGTGCTTCATAGCCAGGCACTAATCTTTTAAATGAATTAATTGTTGGATTTGTAAAAGCTAATAATGAGGGGGCATGTTTCAATAATCCTCCAATATAAAATCTAGCCTCATCGCTTAGATTGGCATAACCGCCTTCTTTAAAAAAGATAGGTTTCCCATTAGACCAGATACTTTGATGGCAATGCATTCCGGAACCATTATCATTTGATATAGGCTTTGGCATAAACGTTGCACTTAAACCGTTATTTTTAGCAGTATTTCTAACTACATACTTATATTTAAGTATGTCATCAGCATGTGAAACTAAGGTGTCAAACTTCAAATCTATTTCCTGTTGCCCTGCAGTAGCTACCTCATGATGCTGCGCCTCAACTTTAAGTCCAATTGAAACCATATGATTTACCATTTCAGAACGAATATCCTGAAAAGTATCATGGGGCGGAGTAGGAAAGTAACCAGATTTATTTTTTATTTTATATCCAAGGTTAGGTTTTTCATCTGCACCTGTATTCCAGACAGCTTCACCTGAATCTATAGAAAAAGATGAATGATGTGGGTCTGTTGAAATCCTTACATCATTGAATAGAAAAAATTCAGCTTCTGCTCCAAAGAAGATTTGATCACCAATTCCTGTGGACTTAACATATTCCTCAGCTTTCTTGGCTATATATCTAGGGTCTTTATCATATTTTTGGCCAGTAATTGGATCTTGAATGTCACAAATTAATACCAAAGTAGGATCAGCGAAAAAAGGATCAATAAAAGCAGTTGTTGCGTCTGGAATCAGAATCATATCACTAGCCTCAATACTCCGAAAGCATCTGATAGAAGATCCATCAAAACCAACACCTTCTTCGAAGACATCCATTTCAAAAGTACCGATATGATGTGAAAAATGGTGCCAGGTTCCTAAAGGGTCACAAAATCTGTAGTCAATAAAGTTAATATTTTTTTCGTCTATAATTTTTTGTAAAGATTTTTTATCCATAGTCAGTACCCCTTTATGATTTTTATATAATTAAACTATTAAACGGCATCGTTGCCTGTTTCACCTGTTCGAATTCTGATAGCCTCACTGATTTCGTATACAAAGATCTTACCGTCACCAATTTTACCAGTGTTTGCATGTTTGATAATGACTTCAATAGCTTTTTTGTAGTTTTTGTCATCTACTATCAGTTCAATTTTAACTTTTGGAAGAAAATCAACAACATACT
>CAYZPP010000082.1:0-4855 GCA_964480315.1 uncultured Alphaproteobacteria bacterium
ACAATGTTGTGGTGGGGTATTAAAAAATAATAAAACGATGGGGGATAAAAGTTATCTGTTGGATACTGTTGGATTAAGAAATGGCTTTAGAAATAAAAAAATGTTCCGATATTAACCGATGATAACTCTTTTAGCTCTTGTGGGCTTTGTTATAAAAAAACTTATTTTAACAAACAATTTACAGTGTTTTTTATTGGAAACTTTCGTACGCCAATTTTTAAAATCGAAAATATAATTCAAAATTTAAAAAAAAAAAATTTTGAAGAAGAAAATCTTGAAAATATTTTTAGTCAAATTGATGGAATTTGTTGTCTTTTGATTTCAAGTAAGAATGATATAAAAGTGTGTGCATCAATTTATCATCCATATTTAAAAGTTTTTAAAACAAAAAATAAAATTTTAATTACAGAGGAAGAGTTTGATGTAAAAAAAAAAATTTCAAATGAAAAAACTTTTTTAAAATTGTTTGTTCATCATTCATTTTTTATTCAATCTGGACTATCAAGTGATGTTATTGATTTTATTTGTCCAGGATCAATCCTTACAATAAATAAGAAGGATACTAATGACTATAAATTTTCATGGTATTTAAATTTTGATAAATTTTGTAGCGATGATAATCATGAACAAATTGCAAAAGATTTAGCTGAAAATTTAGTTAGAACTTTTGATAATTTAAAAGATGATAAAGAATATCTATTAGCACTTTCTGGTGGTATTGATTCTGCTCTTCTATTGGCTGCAGCAAATCATAGTAAAATTGATATAAAACCATTTCACTTTACAAGAGCCATATACTCCGATGAACTTGCTACAGCAAAAAATGTTTCAAAATATTTTAAGAAAAAATTAAAAAAAATTTACACTTATGATAAGAAATTTTCTATTTTAAATAAAAGTGATAATATTCAAAAAATAATCGATAATAATTACTCACTGACTAAAACTGACTCTGTTTTTTTTCCAATAAATAATGCAGACAGTTTTGCTAATTTAAAATTTAATAACAATCATATTTTTAATGGAGATGAATTTCCAACTCTTTTAACTATAAGTCATTACATGTCATACCCGGATATGAATCAAAAAAAAATTATGGGATATGGAATTAATAAAGATAAAAGATTTTTTTATTCAATTAATTTTTTTGAAGAATTATTAGGGAAAAAAATTGAAAATAATTTCTCTAATTTTGAAGAAAATTTTAAAGATATTCATTCTTATTATTACCCAATACTGTCAACTTTTTATGAACAATCTCCTGAAATTATTTCTAAATATATTGATAATAATTTCGAATATTTTAAGCATCAGAATAATATAATAGGAAATGATCATGAAATAGCTATTCATCATATTCAAGAATTAAAAATTAATAATACCAATCTTATTATAAAAAAAATTTTAGATAGTAGCTTTTTTAGAGAAAATCTTAAAATACCAGATTCCAGAGTTGCCCAAATATTAACCAAATTTTTAAAATTTTTGAGCGGTGCTGGAAAATCTATTCATCAAAGTACTAGATTAAGTTTACAAAATAATATTTCAGAGTCAGTAGGATTAAATAGTTCGGTGATTTTAAAAGAATTATCAACAATAATAGATGACAAGCTTGTTAGTAATTCTAAATGGCACATATTTAGAGCCTTTGAGATATTATCAGGAACTAATTTTGAAAAACTTTATAAAATAACGAATAATAAAACTTTAAAATATTTAATACCAAGAATTGGATTAAGAGTTAACTCAATTATTAAAAATACAAATGAGTGGGACGACAGATTTGCATTAATAAATAATAAATTTTTTAATAAGTTTGTAGATGAAAATAAATTCGAACAAAAGTTCAATGATTTTAAAGCTTCACACGATTTTAGAAAATTAATTTATAATTTTCCTGGAAAGGAAGTGAGGAATAGTTTAATTGATACAAATAATAATTTTTGGAAATTAAATAATATTATCAATATAATGAGCTATTTAGATTAAGTTTTGTAAAAATGAATTTTAGAAATATTTATAATAAAACAAGGATGAAAAATCCTTCAAAAAAAAGATTAATTAGTGAAAATTATGTGTTACTAAATATCATAATTAAAAAAATTACACCATTTTTCGCTTATCCTTTACATAGAATTGGTATTTCTGCAGACTTAATCACAATTTTTAGTTTTATTACAATAATTTTTGCTAGTGCTTCTTTTCTTCTTGGCCATAGTAATATGGGTTGTTTTTCTATTCTATTGTTTGGTTTTTTAGATTCCTTGGATGGAGATCTGGCAAGATTAAATAAATCGAAAACTTTGCACGGACAAACTTTAGATACATTAGGAGCAGATTTGTTCTATATCCTTATTCCATTTTCAATTACTATTTTTTTATATAATCAAAACTTAGAAAATTATTTTCTAGAGAAAGAAACTGTTATTATTGTGGGGTTTTTGATATCCTTCCTTTTGACCTTTAATAGATTGCTTGGACTACGAAACTATATTTTATTTTTCAACTCTAAATTCTTAACAACCAAAAAAAAAAACTATAAAAAAAAATTTAGCTTTTTTAGATCTTTCTTTTCATACTATGAAAATGAATTTTTAAGAGGTAATTTTTTTAGTGAACCTGGCTTTATTTTAAATTTTTCAATCTTAATCTTTATAAATGCCTTTCAACTTTTATATTATTACTTATTTATAATATTAATTTATTTATTTATTAATTTTATAAAGTTATTTATAGGTACAATGATTCTATACAAGGGCAATTGAGATGTGTGGAATTTTTGGAAATATTTCTATAAATAAAAATTTAAAAAATAATAAAAGGCTTTTTTTAAAGTCATTATCATTACTTTCCCATAGAGGACCAGATGATGAAGGTTACTTTATGAGTGACCAAATTGCCTTTGGTCACAAAAGATTAAGCATTATTGATCTCACAAAAGGTGGCCAACAACCAATGTTTTCACAAGATAAAAGTAGTGTGATAACCTATAATGGTGAGATCTATAATTATAATGAACTAAAAAGTGATTTAATTGAAAAAGGTTATAAATTTAAAAACAATACTGATACGGAAGTTTTATTAAATGGTTTAGTGGATCAAGGTCCTGAATTTATTAATAAATGTAACGGTATGTTTGCATTTGCATACTATAATAAACATAAAAAAACTTCCTACATATTCAGAGATAGAATTGGGATAAAACCTTTATTTTATGCTGTACTCGATGGTAAAATAACTTTTTCATCTAATATTAAAGCGATACATTCTTACAATGGAATGAATAAAGAAATTAATATTGAATCGGTCTCATCATATTTTTCATTTCGACAACCACTTGGAAACAACACTTATTTTAAAAAAATATATTCACTTGAGCCTGGACACTATATTGAAATAAAAAATAAAAAAATTAAAATTAAGAAATATTGGGATTACACAAGATTTTTTTTAGAGAACAAAATAGATAAAGGTGAAGAGTATTACAGAGAAAAACTAACTGATCTTGTTGAATCCTCTGTAAGATATAGATTAATCTCAGATGTAAAGGTTGCCTCATTACTGTCTGGTGGTTTAGATTCGACGATAATTGCCTCTATTATCAATAAACAAATTGGAAAGAAGTTTTTAGCCTATAGCATTGGATACTCCTATAAAGATTATAATGAATTTAAATATTCAAAACTAGCAGCAAAAAAATTAGACATGAAACATACAATTGTTTCTACAACTGCAGAAGAATACTTTAATGATATGGAAAAATTAATAGAGTTGAGAGGTCAACCTTTAACAATTCCAAATGAGGCAAGCCAATATAGGCTTTGTAGTGAAATCAAAAAAAAAGCCACTGTAGTTTTGTCTGGGTCAGGAGCAGATGAACTATTTTGTGGCTATGGGAGAATTTTTGGTTCAGTTGAAGATTTTCATAAAGTAAAAAAATTAAGTATTTTTAAAAACCAATCAAATAAAAAAGAATTCTTAAAAAATATAAAAAATCGCTATAAAAAAACTAATTTTAAAAATTATCTTGATCATTTTTTATCAATTTACTCATACACAAATGAAAAAGTAAAACATGATATTTTACATAAAGATACCAATCATACTAAAATAAATTTAAATATTAATAAGTATTTTTCAAAAATATTTAATGAAATTAAAACAGACAATTATTTGGATAAGATGCAATATTTTTTTCAAAGATATCATTTAAAAGGAATTCTAGAGAGAGAAGATATGTCTTCAATGGCTAGCTCTGTTGAGTTAAGAGTTCCTTTTCTAGACCATAGATTGATTGAATTTGCAGCAACTATTCCTTCAAAGTATAAATTAAATGTAATTGAAAACAATTTGGTCTTAACCTCTGATAAAAGTTCAGAAATTAATGATATTCCAAAGTACATTTTAAGGAAATCTTTTGAAACTAAAATACCCAAGACTATTTTGGAAAGAAAAAAAATTGGGTTCCCTGTCCCACTGCATACATGGATGAAGAAAAAAAACATTAAAGATAGAATTTATTCGACTTTATTAAGCTCAAAGTCTAGAAATAGAGATATTTTTAATACAAAATACATAGAATCTTTAATAAATGATAAAGATATTTCCTCATTTTCAGGAAGCTCTAAAGTCTACCAAACTAGTAGTGCACATAAAGTGTGGATGTGTTATAATTTAGAAACTTTTTTTTCTGATAACGAATAATTTCTTATGAGCAATATTACTATTGATGAGCTAAAAAAATACTGGACTGGTAAAAAAATACCTCAGCAATGGTATTCAAATAAAAAACCTCTTACATTACAATGGTTTAATGAAATTTCTTTTAAAAGATATAATGTTTACTATCAATACT
>CAYZPP010000083.1:0-4854 GCA_964480315.1 uncultured Alphaproteobacteria bacterium
GTTTTTGTGGAGAATCTTTTTATCAATAATTGCTAATGAGCATCCTTTTTTTAATGCAGCATCTACATAATTACTACCATTATCATTATTAGTTTTGATCCCAATGAAAATGTCGCCTTTTTTAACTATTCGGGAATCAAATACAAAATTTGGATTATCATTAATGATAATTTTAATAATTTTATGAATTAATTGTTTTTGCAATTTTAATACTTTCTTTTATGTCACTAAATTTAAAAAGTTTATTTTTGTATAATTGTTCTTCTTCATGACCCTTTCCTAAAATGAATAAAATGCCAAGATCTTTATTTAGTAAGTTAAATCCTTTTTTTATAGCACTTAGTCTGTTGCCTATATCATGACTGTTATCGCAATACTTAATCAAAGAATTTCTTATTAATTTAGGATTTTCATTTCTTGGATTATCATCTGTGATAATCTGAATATTACTAAATTTATTTACAACCTTAGCCATTTTAGGTCTTTTACCTTTATCTCTATCTCCACCACAACCAAAAATAACTATTTTAGAACACTTAATATTTTTATATGGTGATAATAAATTATAAATCCCATCAGGAGTATGAGCATAGTCAACAATTACCAGTTTATTAAATTTATTATGAATAACATGGTGTCTTCCTTTTACAGTTTTATAATTAAATATTATTTTTAGGTTTAATTTAATTTTTATTAATTTTAAGAAAATATAGTTTGTTAATAGATTTTTAATAATAAAATTATTAGGTAAATTAAATTTTTTTATTATAACATCATCAATTGATAATTTAGTCATAAAATAACCATTATCTATTAATTGAATATTATTCTCTTTCATATAATTTGATTGGAATGTTGTATTAAATTTTTTATTTAATTCAATGTGATAATTATTTTGAATTTTATCTTGAATCAATAAAGTGCTATCTTTTTTTAAATGTTTTTTTAAGAGACTGATTTTTGATTTATGATAATTCAGAAGGCTACCATGATAGTCAAGATGATCTTGAGTTAAATTTGTCAATATTCCAATATCAGCTTTAATTTTGCCTAATCTTTTTTCTATGAATCCTATACTCGATGCTTCAATTATTATATATTTACATTTATAGTTTTTTTCAGCCTCATTAATTGAGCTCATTAACGTAATCAAATCAGGCGTTGTATTAAGTAAGTTCTTAATTTTTTTACCACTTGCATAAAAACCCAAAGTTCCCACGTAAGCAGATTTAATATTCATATTATTTAAAATATCATAAAGATTATAGGATATAGAGGTTTTTCCATTTGTCCCAGTTACTAAAATAATTTTAGCAATGTTTTTTTTTGCATAAAAAATATCAGAACAGTAAATAGCAGTGTCTTTTAAATCTTTATGAAATGAATACTTAATATCTATTTTTTTATTAATTGATTTTTTTAAACTATAATCACAGATTATGTAATTACATTTTTTTTTTATACATAAAATTTCTAATTCTTCAAATTTTTTTATACTTTTTGTATAAGTGAAGAATATCGATTTACTATTTAGTTCTTGCCAATTAGACTTTAGATTATAACCATCATGTTTTAATTTAGCTAAGTCCATCAAATAGTGTCAATGTTTTTTTCACATGATTTTAATTCTAATGAAAAAAGTATCTGTTCTAGGATTGTATAAAAAGAATTCTTTACTGTGTGCCCAGCAGTCAAATCTTTTGATTTTGATTTTTTAGGGTGGTTCATAAAAGTTAAAGATAAATACCTAGGTTTATTATAAGGAAAATATGACATATATGTGACGTTATTTATTTTATTACCGTTTTCACTGATATTTCTTATACTTTGATCATCAGCAGTACCGGTTTTTCCTGCAACCAAACAATTTCTATATAGTTTATGCTCTGATTCATTCGCATAGTAAAGTAGTTGGTTTATTTCAGTTGAAATATTATTGAGTTTTAAATCATTAAAATTTTTCTGTTTAATAATATTTGACTGAAAACTCATTTTTCCTGTTATTATTCTAGCGTAAGCATTAACAAGATTTATTGGCGACACTGATAATGCATATCCATAAGCTAAATTATCACAATAATCACCTTTTCGTGTATAAAATGGAGGCTCTTTAGGTTTTACTGTCTTAATTTCTTTCATAATATATGCTGATTTTAATAATCCAAGCTCTTGTAAATCCATATAAAATTGTTTTTTACAATCCAGCTTTCTGTGGATTAATACTGCACCAATATTTGATGATTTCTTAAGGATATCTTTTGTTTTTAAAGGCTCATTAACTGGAAAAAAATCTTTAATAAAACTATTATGAGTAAAACGCTTCAAAGGTTTAGTAACATCAAAGTATTCATCTAAATCCAAAACTTTATTTTTTAAAGCTGAATATACTGTAATTGGCTTAAATACAGAACCAAACTGGTACCTATTGCTTATTGAAGGCATTACTGAATCGTCAAATTTTTTATCTAAATAATTATCATTAGCATTATAGGAATTTATTATTATTTCTTCTTTAAGTAAGTCTACCAAAATGAAAAATCCATAATTTGCATCATAAATTTGAACTTCTTTCTTCAATATATCTGAAGCTTCTTTTTGTAGATCAATGTTAATAGATAGTTTTAAATTTGTATTATAGTTATTAATATATTTTTCAATTAACGATTGTCCCAAATTAGCAAAATTCATTTTACCTATTAGATTTTTGGTATAAGGATTGAATGGGTAATTTCTTTTATAAGTTTTGACAAATTTTATTTCAGGATTACCTAAGTAAATAGTCTCTGATATTTGATTTTTACTTGGATTTTTTACTACATAAAAAGAATTACCTGTAGTCTCATTAATTTCAGAAGCTTTAGTTGAGTTAATTACACTTATGTCTTTAATAAGTTTTATTCTATTCTTATAATTAATTTTATGAAAATTATTGATTTGAATAGTATGACTTTCAATAGTTTGAGCTAAAATATTGTCATTTGTATCAAATAAAATTGGCCAAAGAATTTCATCAACTTGTTGAGATTTGGTTATTTTAGGATTTGATATTATAATGAAAAGTCTTAGGCAAATAACAATAAAAACAATAAAAACAATAATCTTAAATATACCATATAGAGAATTTGTTTTTTTTATTAAACTAAAATCATTTTCATTAATCAGATTTCTGATCATATTTTACTCTAACTATTGTCATTGTTTTATTAAGATAATTTTCAATTAAAATACTCTTATTTTTAATGTAACCCTTATTAAAAGGTTTTAATTGAACCTGAATCTGGTATGCAAAATCCATTTCTTTTTTTTTAATTTGATTTTTAATAATATAAATTTGAAATTCACTTTTATTTAAATCAGTTTCTAATTTTTTCGCAATATCTTTAAAAGAAAGAAAAAGTATTAATGATATTAGTATAATAATTATTTTAGAAAAATATTTTACTAGCATTTATATCTCACTATTCTCAATTTAGCAGATCTCGATCTTGGATTAATTTGTAACTCTTCTTTTGATGCAATAATAGGTCGCTTAGTTAATATTTCGTATCCCCAAATTTGACCATCTTTAAAAGATAAATCTTTATGAATAGTGTCTTTTTTAAATGCATTCTTAACTATTCTATCTTCCAAACTATGAAAACTAATAATAAAGATTAATGCATTTTTATTAAGAAAATTATTTATTTTAGATAAAAAAACTTCAAGATTTTGTAATTCTTTATTTGCTTCTATTCTGATTGCTTGAAATGGCTTAGTTGCAAAATTAATTTTATTTGAACCGAAATTTACACATGATTTTCTTAATATTTCAATAAAATCAAAAGTAGATTTTATTTCTTTGATTTTTCTAGATTGAATAATGAAATTAGATAATTTTTTTGCTTTTGGAATTTCTCCATATTCATAAAATATTTTTGTTAGTTCACTCTCTGAATATGAATTTAATATATCATAAGCAGAAACATCGTAATCTGCATAATTCATATTTAAGTCAACATCATTCTTAAATGATAATCCAATATTATCATCTAAAAGTTGATTAGATGAAAATCCTAAATCCAACAATACTCCATCAAATTTTTTTTTTATATTATTTTTAGATACAACTTGATCAATGTCTTTAAAATTTGATTTATAAAATAGGAAATTTTTTTCAAAATTCATTTTTTTGATTGCGAGCTTTTCAGATTCGACATAATTATCTAAGGCCAATACTTCACATCCTCTTGATAAGAATTCGTCTGAATGACCACCTCCTCCGTAAGTACCATCTAAAAAAAAATTACATTCATTAAAATTAATTACATCTAAAATTTCATTTAACATTACAGGTTGATGAATATTAGTATTCATATTTTATATGAATTTTTTTCTAGATTCTTCTTTATATTTAATTCCTTTTGATTTATTCCATATTTCAAAATAATTACCCTTACCTATATAAATAATATCTTTCTTTATTTGTAAGTATTTTTTATAGTCTTCCTTTAATACGAATCGTCCATCATTATCTATTGTGACCTCCTCTAAGTCTGAAAGTATAGCTGTTTTTATATGATCTTTTTTTTTAGAAAAAAATTCTTCCTCATCAATTGAAGTAATAATTGATTTTATTTTGTTTTCTAAATAAATTTCAATACATTGATTTTTTAGAGATTTAAAAGCGTAAATTTTTTCCTTTGCATTTTTTAAGGTATTTTTGAAATTTGAAGGAATAGTTATTCGATTTTTATTATCGATTATCCCAGTAAAAGTTGAAATAAATATACTCATGGTCTATTTCGGGATTATATGGGATTTTATGGTATTAGTAAAATATTAAAATGGGTAGCTATAAGCTGAGTTCTGTAATTT
>CAYZPP010000084.1:0-4803 GCA_964480315.1 uncultured Alphaproteobacteria bacterium
TTTATTATAAATAATATTGATGTAATTTAGTGAAATTAAAAAATAACCTAAAAAAACTCTAAAAAGTAAAAATTAAACAATCTTATTATATGAATGATGAATAAGTCAAAAATAGATTATAACACATCTTCTATATGTATGTTATAAATCATGATTATAAATATATTTTATTTACTTATGCTAAAAGTGGATGCAGTACAGTAAGAATAATTCATACTTATTTAACATATCCCAATTGTATAAATGAAGAATATTTCGAAGACAAACATCATGGGATACAAAATAGAGATGTAGATAAGTTAATAAACAATTTAGATAAATATAAAGATTATAAAAAAATCCTTATTTACATAAATCCTTATAACAGATTAGTTTCATTATTTTATCAAAAGGTATGTGGTATAATGGCTGTAACTTATAAAGGTTGTTTATATAAAGAACCTTATAAATTAACAAAAGATATAAATACATTTGATAAATATTTGGACAAATTATTTGTAGGATATTTTGACAATGACCATCATTTCTTACCGCAAAAAAAACCGAATATTATATTTGACCAAGTATTGGAAATAGGTGAAATAAAAAATATATTCAAAGAGATTGATAATAATTTAAATAAAAAAATAAATTTAATTATATCAAACAAATCAAAATGGAATGAATTGACAAAATATGATTATGATAATAATTTGTCCTTTTATGATTTTTTTATAGATGAAAATAAACTTATAAATAATAATAGAATACCAAATTATAATTGTTTATTAAATGATAATATAATTCAAAAAATAAAGCAAAATTACAAAGATGATTTCATTTAAAAAAGTACATATCTATGATAATTTAAATTTTTTAAAAACTTTTTATAATTTTTAAAATTTTTATTGATATGTACTTTTTTATTATATTAAATTTATTTTTTCTTATTTTTTTATATTACTTTTCTTATTTTTTTGTATTACTTTTCTTAGTTTTTTCATCTTTTTGTTTATTAACTTGTTGTTTTTGTTTAGTTTCTTTTTTAACTGGTTGTTTGGTTTCTTTTTTAACTGATTGTTTAGTTTCTTTTTTAACTGGTTGTTTAGTTTCTTTTTTAACTGGTTGTTTAGTTTCTTTTTTTATTGTTTCTTTCTGTTTTTCTTTTTTAATTTTTTCCTTTTCTTTTTGCTTTTCCTTTTTAATTTTTTCCTTTTCCTTCTCCTTTTCTTTTTTAATTTTTTCCTTTTCTTTCTGCTTTTCCTTTTTAATTTTATCTTTTAATTCATTAATTTGTTTATTATTTTTTTCGATTTTATTTTTGTTTTTAATTTTATTTTTTCTTAACTTTTTATTTAATTCTGTAAGTTTTTTAATTTTATCAGAATAAACTACAACTTTTGTTGAACCACCTCCACCATGAGTCTCATTATATACTCTCTGGTTGTCCTTGTGCTGGTTTGCTATTTTGTTAGCTACATCTTCATCAGAGCCCGTCGAGCGCAGGATTTGGTAGAGGTCTACTGGTTTCCAGTGCTTAAAATTCTCATCTAAGTGGGCTCCTAATTGGTTTGCTTGTTCCTCAGGTATTTCCAGATATTCAGTAACATATTTAAATGCTGTTTGCTGCTGTGCCAAATCCATTGGGCTTCCATTGCGAGATGCTCGTGGTGTTTCTGTTTCACTCATCGAACTGTCAGTGCGATTAAAGGGGTTGCCCAGTGGATTTGGCACAGCAGCGACAGGAGGAGACTTCCACCAGTTCTCCTGTTCCAGCTGTTGTGTATTAACAGTTGCTATTTGATTTAAAAAATTATTTTTTCCATCTTCATATTGAAATAAAAGATAAAATCTTAATGCAAGTATTACACTTGCATGTGCTTTACTTGCCCTATCCGTAGATGGAAGATATGTTAATTGTTTTCCTATTTCTTGTAAATAAAGACACTTATCATGATAGTCTACTATCTTTATATTCAAATTTTCATATATTTCTAACGCCTTCGCCTGTCCCACCGATCCCGAAAGAACCCAGTTATTCCACTCATTTAGTAAAAACACTACCCTTTCCTCATGCTCAGTTGCCATATTGAGACCTTGCCATTTTCCTGATTTGACTTCGTTGATAAATTTTTCAAATGTATTAAATGGATTATTATCTGCCTGTGCTTTTTCAAATGCATGTGCCTCTTTCACGATAACTTCCATATCTAAAGCCTCCTTCGTCACAATTCCACTCTGTGTACTAGCCAGCACCGTTCCCGGGGACGCTCGCCGCTCTTTTTCCGCCCATGCGAATGAAGCAGCTTCTTGTGCCTTCTTCAGTGCTTCCGCTCGTTTTTCCTCGATATCATTTGATTGTTTAAAGGATACTAAATCTATAAAAGTAGTTAAATCATTTATTACTTGAGTCGGAGACTGACCGCGTTGTATCAATGACTCTACAAAAGGTAGTTCATTCTTAACTATATCAATTAATTGTTTTAACTTTGTCGCTTGATACATATATATTTCTTCTAAAATATCGGCGAATGGTTTATACATTCTTACGAGAATCATTATTTGTTGGACATCAGCATGATGTAAAGCTATATCTAAATAATTTAAAAAATTGTTAACTTTTTCAAACACTTTATTTGCGATTGCATTAATAAATACTTTATCATCAGTTTCTGATTCCGTTCTCAATTCTTTGAAAAACGACCAGTCCTGATAATCCATAACATCCATTTCCTCTTCGCCATTAAAAACTGGAAATTGCGCTTTTATTTTAATGACTTCTCGAGATGTTATTATGTCAATTTTTACTATTTTTGCAGCACAATAACTACGAAATAAATTTATAATTAATTCTCGACTTTTATCAATATGTTTGTATAATTTATGCAAAATGTCTGCGCATTTATTTATGTCTTCTTCTTTAAATTGTCCGTTTTCAATATAAGAATACATGTTATTAAACATTTCTAATATTCTCTCAAAATCATCAGCTGACTCATCTGGAGCCCAATAAGCATTATCAAATGTAAATACCCCTCCATTTTTCTTTTTAGTTCTTTTTTGTTTTTTATTGCCTCCTCCAGTTTGTAGTGTATTTTTTGCTACACGATTAATTCGTGTAGCATCTGTTGCAGCGCGGCCCGTTCCGGCAGCGTTAGTTTTACTAATTCCATTCCATACTACAAGCGTACTATAAGGTTTTCCTGGCATAGATAACATAGTATAATTTCCATGTATCTTTGCCGAAATATACCCCGCGATTCTATCATTTGTTGCAAAAATACCTATTCTCTCGGGGTTTGTAGCGCTCACGGGGTTTACAGTGCTCACCAAGTTACTATAAGCATCCTGATGTATTTGAACAGAAGCACTTTGCATAAAATCACCAGACCTTTTTAAATCTAATAAACATCCAATAACCATCATAGCATTCTTTTTCTTGTTTGGTGCACTTTGGCTCAGGGCATATTTTATTGCATTCCACCCGGTGACCACAGCACCCCCTCCTATCGGTCTCGGCCAATTGGCGCAGTGAAAAAAGGGCTGCGTTTCTTTTAACCATGCACCTAGACTTAAATTATTAGATCCAGCAATAAGTGTTGTTACAAGAGATTTTACTTGGCGTTTATCCATAGCATCAAGGGCAGGAAAAGTAATTCTAGTATCATATGTGAAGTACCCTCCTGGCCCGACGCCATCAAATATTATATTACCAAAAGTGACACCTCCCCTATCCCGGGCTACTTGAGCTCCTTGATCGTCGCCTTGCACAGCATGCGGGGCCTGCGGTGGGTCATATTGTGTTCTTATAAATCTAAATCCTAATATTCCACCATCAGCATGACCAATAGAATTTATCATATCCAGATTATTCACATCATGGTATAATATTACACTCCTAGTTTCTAAGTCAAGTGGTATAGCAAGTGCCTGCTGTGTCTGCGCGGCACTATTTCTTATGTTTTGAGCCCAACCTCCATTATCCCATAATCCAGGACTAGAATATATAGTATCTGTTAGACTTTGTGCGGGGTTTATCGCATTTGAATCTCTATCATAAAAAATATATGAAATAAATCCATTATCTTTAACTGTAAAAAATTTAACTGGATTGCGCCGCATTTCCTCAGCAGCTGTATGTAATGAATCAAATAATAGCGGACATAGAGTTTCGCGATCTGCATAATCATTAACAGCTGCAAAAGCATTCCGGTGAGGCAACCCTGCCGCAGGGTTGGGTGTTGGAGTCGCTCTGCTATATTTATTTACAACAACAGGGTCTACATTTAATAAGAAAGCTACAAAATTTTCTACTGAATTACCTCTTGCCTTATGCATAAAATCGCTTATTGAACCATCGTGGTTCTGCCTGAGGTTCTGGGTACCATGATTTGCCGTTGCAAGTGCATCCCACCTTTGCAACCAGTCTATAATATAATCTTTGGTGATGTGTACGGGAAGGCTATTTGCCTGAATAACTAAATTATCTATAATATAATTTATGTATCCATTAGCCCCTCGCATAATAGGTCCAGAACTAAAATCATGTATACTATCTAATAAACAAGTAAGTGTAATTTTTAAATTTCGAATGTAATTTAAAAGTGGTGTTCGGTTCGCGTTCGCGGGCGGCAGGGTATTCACTATCGCTTCAATTGTTCTTAAATTTTGCGCTTTATAATTCATTCTAGCAATTATAGAAGGCATTTATTATATATTTATATTTAATGTATACTTATTAATATAAATATATAATATTAAATAAAAACAATATTCCAAATACAAATATTAAATATTATTTTTTTATTTAATATATTTTTTTTC
>CAYZPP010000085.1:0-4746 GCA_964480315.1 uncultured Alphaproteobacteria bacterium
GTTACCTTTATATAGTGCCACTCGTACTTGTCCGTTAACTCTTTTCTGTGTCACGTCTATAGCTTTTTGAATCATAAGACGTTCGGGCGCAAACCAATATCCATTATAGACGAGTCTAGCGTATTTAGGCATCAACTCGTCTTTAGTAAAAACCTCTTCTCGATCTAGTGTAATGCTCTCTATAGCACGATGCGCTTTTAATAAAATTGTGCCTCCTGGTGTTTCGTATACACCACGGGATTTAATACCTACATAACGATTTTCAACTATATCGACTCTGCCAATTCCATTGGCAGCGCCGTACTGATTAAGCTTTTCTAATAAATTAAACGGACTAAGATTTTTGCCATTGATTCCAACAGGGTCACCATTTTTGAAATCAATTATTAAAATTTTTTCTTTGTCGGGTGCTGTTTTAGGACTTTTTGAAATACCAAAAACATTTTCAGGAGGCCTACTCCAAGGATCTTCTAAAACTTTACCTTCAGCGGATCTGTGTAAAACATTAGCGTCCACACTATAAGGAGATTCGGTTTTATTGTGCTTCATAATAGGAATTTTATTTTTTGAGGCAAATTCTAAAAGCTTAGTTCTAGAATTAAGGTCCCACTCTCTCCAAGGTGCTATAACTTTAATATTAGGGGCAAGGGCATAGTAGGAGAGTTCAAATCTTACTTGATCATTTCCCTTACCTGTAGCTCCATGTGATACCGCATAAGCTTTTTCTTTTTTTGCAATTTCTATTTGCCTTTTTGCTATAAGAGGTCGAGCTATTGCTGTGCCTAACAAATATTCTCCTTCGTAAATTGTATTAGCTCTAAACATTGGGAATACATAGTCTTTGACAAATTCTTCTTTTAAATTTTCAACGTAGATTTTTTTGGCGCCTAATTTTTTTGCTTTAGCTTTAGCTTCAGTTAATTCAGCACCTTGGCCTAAATCTGCAGCGTAACAAATAACATCTGCATCATATTCTGTTTGCAGCCACTTTAAAATAACGCTTGTATCAAGGCCTCCTGAATAAGCTAAAATAATTTTTTTTTTCATTTTATGGTATTAACAACTTTCACTTAGCTTATTTACGGCATTAGTAAATCCGATCAGAGAATAAGTATCAATTGTTTCTGTTCCTCTTGAAGAAAAACCTACTACCTTCATTTCTTTTCCATTTCTCATTGCAGTAATAATAATTCTATCGTCTGACATTGACCAAGCAGTATCTTCGCTCCCATAAAACTTATAGTTACTACTATCAATTGAAACGTTTATATATTTATCTTCATCGTATGGGTAGCCTGCATCCGCTCTTACATACATCACATCGCCATCTTTAATAACAAAGAAAACAACCTGACCTCTTTTAGTATAATCACCTTTTTCAGAAATAGGAATTTGATATATTGCGCAAGCATTATTGTTAATTTTATTTTGCAACCAAGTGCCTTTTTCATTTTTAGCAAAAAGAGGGTTAAGAAATAATAAAAGTATTAATGTAGAGAGAATCTTTTTAATCATAAAAATAATATATATCAAATGAATTTGATTTTTAAGACTAATTAATGGAGAATAGATATTAAAGTTAAATGAAAAATAAAATAAAAAATCCTTTTATCGACTCCTTAAAGCAAATAGCTATTAATCAGGATAAGGCCTCTTTTAAAAAGATTTTTGATTATTTTGGACCTCGACTGAAGTCTTTTTTAATGTCATCTGGAGCAGAAGAATCAATAGCTGAAGAGGTAATACAAGAAACAATGGCTATTATTTGGACTAAAGCTGACTATTATGACCCTAAATTAGCGTCACCTAGTACTTGGATTTACACAATCGCTCGTAACAAAAAAATAGATATTCTCAGGAAATCGAGAAAAGCTATTCTAGAGAATATTGATACAGCCATTCTCCCCCCTGTTGAACCTAGGTTAGAAGAAGATGTAGATCATGACCAAAGATTTGAAATTGTTAATAAGTATCTTAATGATCTTCCCAAGGAGCAATTAGATTTACTCAAAATGAACTTTATAGAAGAGAAATCTCACGGTGAAATTGCTGAAATTACTAAAATTCCATTAGGGACTATTAAATCTAGAATTAGGCTTGCTATGGAAAAAATAAGAGACCGTATTGCTAAAGATAAAGAAATTTCTGATCTAAAAATTAAAAGTCAGGGTATTAATTAAACATGTTAAATCTTATGACCCAACCTTCTGTTACTTCTGCGCGACTACTTTTCCAACAATGTGTTGCGGCGAGTTCTACAGAGGGAAACTCTTTGGAATTTATTAGAAATGAAATCTCTGGCTATTTATTGGAAAAAATTGAGCCTGTACCGATCAGTAAAGACCTTTGGGATAATACTTTAACTTTTATTGATTCCTCTAAAAAAATAAAACGAGATTTAGCTTTTGATCCTTTTTATAATGACCTGCCTTTGGTGCTTCAGGATTTTCTTTCTACTAAAAAAGTTAAATGGAAAAATTTCCCTGATGTAAAAATTGCAAAGTTAACTCCTTCTTTTGAATCTGATAAATTAGAACTGATACATGTGATGCCCGGAGGTTCAATTCCTCAACATACACATGAAGGAATAGAAAATTTTCTTGTACTCCAAGGCTCTTATCATGATGAGTACGGCACTTATAAAGAAGGTTCAGTGCAAACAAGAGATGAAAATCACAATCATAAGCCTACTGGCAACCTGATTACAGGCTGCATTGGTCTCGCATATTCAGATGGAAAAATTAAATTTTCTGGTAAGTTTTCTAAGATACTAAATTTCTTTAATAATTAGATTGCAAATAATAAGTGAGCAGGCACGATTCCTGCTGTTAACATTAATCTTAGAATAAAATAATCTGTTTTTATAATTTTTTCTTTGAAGTAAAAGAAAAAGTCAAAACCAAGAACTATAAAATAGCCAAACATAAAATACCATAGCGTTATTTCAAATTTAAAATCATAGGCAAGGACAAAAAACACGTATACACAAGGTGTTACACTAAACATTATCGCAACTTTATTTTTACTAGTTAAATACAGTCCCCAATAAACAGCACCTAAAAAAGATAAAATTACACTTGAATAGATAACAAACATTTCTTTATCAAATTCCAAAAATATTAAATCAATATTGTAAAAACAAAGATAAAAAGGGATTAAGCCTGGAATTCCGATGAAATAAATCATTAATTAAATCTTATCTATTTGTTCAGCTAAATCTATATCTCTTTGGGTAATTTTATTTTGATCGTGAGATATCAGTTCAATATCAACTTTACTATATTCTAAAATAATTTTTGGATGATGGTTTTTTTTTTCAGCCAACATGACAACTTGAGAGACAAATGCAAAGCTTTGTTGGTAATTTTTAAAAGAAAAAATTTTTTTTAAAGATCCATTATCTACTTTTTCCCAACTACTCATTAAGGTGCTGGGTTTGGGTTTTCATTATGAATAATATTAATCTCATTTAATATATCTTCACTTAAAACAATATTGATAGAACTGATATTTTCTTTTAACTGATCCAATGTTGTAGCTCCAATAATATTTGATGTAACAAATTTTTGTTGATTGACAAATGCAAGCGACATCTTCGCTAAAGATAAATTATGTTTTTTTGCAATAGTAAAATACAACTCTACTGCATTAGAGGTTCTTGTTCCTTGATATCTTGGAAAATCACCTCCAAATAATTTTAATCGAGACCCTTCTGGCATTTGATTATTTAGATATTTTCCGCTAAGCACTCCGAAACCTAGTGGTGAGTATGCTAGTAGTCCAACTTGATCACGTATTGAAATTTCTGCCATTCCTACTTCATAAGTTCTATTCACTAGACTGTATGGATTTTGTACTGAGACAACTCTTGGTAGGTTTTGATTTTCAGAAATTTTTAAAAATTTTGTAAATCCGTAAGGTGTCTCGTTACATAGCCCAATATGTCGAATTTTTCCTTGTTCTATAAATTTATTTAAAACTTTTAAAACTGATTCAAAATCATTCCAATCTTTTTCTTTTTCATTATGTTTATATCCAAGCTTACTAAAAAAATTTGTATTTCTCTCAGGCCAATGTAATTGATAAAGATCAATGTAATCAGTCTTTAATCTTCTTAAGCTTTCTTCAATTGCTTTGGAAAAATTTTCTTTAAAATATTGCATTCCTCCGCCACGAATCCATGAAGGGCCGGGGCCTGAAATCTTTGTGGCCAAAATAATTTGATCTCTATTTTTTTTTTCATGAAACCAATTGCCTATCATCGTCTCAGTCTTTCCATATGTGTCTAATTTAGGAGGGACGGGGTATAATTCTGCTGTATCAATGAAATTTATTCCTTGCTCCACTGAGTAGTCCAGTTGTGTAAAAGCTTCTTCCTGGGAGTTTTGTTGCCCCCAAGTCATGGTACCAAGACAAATAAGACTTACATTAATATCTGTATTACTAATTTTCTTAAATTTCATAAACTATTTTTACGGTTTTACTTGAAATGAATCAAGTTAATAGCCATATTTAGTAAATATATAAGGAGAAACAATGGTAGACCAACGACAAAACACTTATTCGCAAACTCGGACAGATACAATCGACCAAGGCTTAAGAGAGTACATGCTAAAAGTTTATAACTACATGACCTCAGGTTTAGCAATCAGTGGACTTGTAGCTTGGACTGCTTCTCAGTCTCCTGCACTAATGAATTTAGTTTTCGGTTCAGCTCTTAAATGGGTTGTCATGCTAGCACCTTTA
>CAYZPP010000086.1:0-4739 GCA_964480315.1 uncultured Alphaproteobacteria bacterium
CTTGATAACTAGGCAGTACAAAGGCAGAAGCTCCATAAAAAGCGCCCCACTTGGCATTACCTACTAACATTCCAGGAAAGTGAATAGTAGCGGTAGATTTTGCTTTTTGAATCATTGCCTTTGCATATGCGTTATTAATAGGCCCGGCAATTACTAAGTCAGGTAAGGTTATGCCCTCACTAATTAAAGCTTGATAGGTTTCAATTAAAATGTCTACACCTTTTTTTGAATCAATTCGACTTAAAAACAATAAATAATCATTCCCATTTAAGCCATTACATTGTTCTAAAAAAGAAGTTTTAAAATTATCATTAAATTTAGGTGGATGCTTAATTCCATACCCAACATTTATTTCTGACTTAGGTTTATATCCTGTAAAAGTTGTTCGCGCTAATTCAAGTTCCGATTGACATGTGAAAAATAGGGCATCAGCTGCATTAATAGCATTTCGTTCATTTAATCTCCAAATCAATCTATTACGAATTGCTTTAACTCTTCTTTCTGGTGCATTTTGAAAATATGGATCTAACATACCATGTGGCATAATCGCTACTTTTGGTATTAGTTTATTTGCTTGTTTTAACTTTTTTATAGCTTTATAAACTGCATAATTATGATATTGCCAAAGTCCATGAACAAGTGCTACGTCAAAATTACTTAAATTCTCAATTAACCAACGTTTTAAATTAGTATTAAACTTAAATGCTGTTTTACCTTTTCCAAGCTTAACAATTTTAAAATCATCTTCAACACCATAATCTACATCCTCATCATCTAAGCAAACAACAGTTACATCAACCCCTAATGTGGCTAAATGTGTATTTAAATTTCGAATACCTTGTGCTGGCCCTCCAGACTTTGGATTCATTGAAGATATAACTCTTAATAATTTCATTGGCTATGTATATCTATTATTAAATATTGCCGAGTTTAATTTATCGGGAATAATATTGAGAATATGTTGAAATATAAAGAAAACTGCTGCTTTTAAAACATTTCTATGTCGTTTTCTAAAATGAAAATTGATAAATGGATTTGAGCCTATTGGCGAATATAGGCGTTTAAACCTTTTACTTACTGTTGTACTATTTAACCTCATACGAGAAATACTATTTGCTTCTCCAATTGCTATTGCTTTGCGGGTTGTAAAAACATTAATCCCTTTCTTTTTAGCACGTAAACCATAATCAACATCACCCAAATCGTGATGAAAAACGGGATCAAGGTTTCCTAATTCATTAAATACAAACTTAGAAACAAGCACAACATTACCATTCATATTTGTTATTGGGTTTAATTGCCCATTTGCTAATATTATTTTTTTTGAAACATCTGAACCACCATAAATTGTTAATGTGCGCTCTTTATTTTCAATTATACCAGAAATAATGACTTCATTATTACATTGTTCAGAACAAGAAAATAGTTCATTTAATGCGTCTGGATAAAGTTCCACATCATCATTCAACCATATGTAAAAGTCATAATTAGCTTTTCTTGCATTTTCCCAAGCTAAATGCATTCCTCTATTCCAAAATAATTCAGCACTCCCTTTTATTATTTTCACATTAGGAAAAGTTGACTCAATAGCTTTAGCAGTTCCATCAGTTGAACCATCATCAACTAGGTAAACATCTAATTTATTATTGATTTCAAAAAGACTCTTTAAACAAGCTAAAGTTTTATCTTTTCGATTAAAGCATGTTAAAAGGATTGCTGTCTTATTCATTTACTTTTAGTCAATTGATTTAATAAATTTTGCCGGATTACCTCCAACGATAGTTCTTGCTGCAACATTTGAAGATACAATACTACCGGCTGCAACTATTGCTCCTTCACCAATTTTAATTCCTTTCAAAATAATACTTCTTGCGCCTATAAAAACGTTATCATTTATAATTATTTCTTGAGATATTACTTTAGTAGGGTCATTTCTGTCTTCAGATTTAATTGGATGTGCATCAGAATCCATAATTAAAACACCACTCCCGACCAAAACATTATTACCAATTTTTATTGATTGGTCACATGAAATCGTTGAACCAGAAATTCCAACATTATTGCCGATAATCAATTTTGCATTCTTTTTTAATACGGTAATAATAACTTTTTGATTTACACCAATAGAGTTTTTCTTAGGATCACTACAAGCAACAAATGATTTACCAATCACTAAACTTCCTTGTTTATGTATGCGAATAATTGGTAAGAAATGAAAACGCCATGTACGGTCCCATTTTTTTAAAACAATACTACAAAATATTATATCACGAAATAGTCTATAGATATAATAAGGAGTTTTTAAAATTTTCATTTGTATGTAATTATTAATTTCCTTTAACAATCACCTCAATAAACATTAAAGGCTTGTCCATAAGGTGATTGTGTTTTTGTAATATATTGACATCTTTCTCCCACCACTTAGAATCAAGTAAAGACTTAATTAATGATGGTTCAAATCTACTTCTAATGATTTTTGCTGGTATTCCTCCTACAATAGAATAAGGTAAAACATCTTTTGTAACAACTGAACCAGCAGCAATAACCGCCCCTGTTCCAATATTAACTCCTGCTAATATTATCGTATTTACACCAATCCAAACGTCATGACCAATAAAAGTTTCTTTTTGGTCTGTGAATTCTATATCTGAATCGAAACTATACGCTCCAGACGATTTTGATTTATAAAAACCTGGATAAGTGGATACGTTATTTATTGGATGGTCAGCCGCACCACAAACAACGCCATTACCGATACTACAAAATGCCCCAATATGGGTATAAGAAAAATCACAATTTTTTCCTATATAAGTATATTTATTAATCACACAACTACCTATATTGCTATTTTTCAAAACCTTAACGAAAGGGAAAATTACTGTATTAGCTGAAACTTGAGAATGAAATGATATTTTCGAGTTTTTAAACTTAAATCTAAATAATAAGTATTTTAATAGCTTTTTCATAATTTAAGTTTACCAATATGTTGCCCCATCTAATTTGTCTGCCGACTTAGGTGTATCACTTTCTAAAGGTCTAATCCAATTGTCATTATATAAACTACAATATGGTGTATCCATTAAACCCTCATGCATTTCAAACTCTTTAACACCATAGTTTGGGTTATCCCATCTTTTACCTTTGATACCGAATAGTAATTGCAAACCACCACCAAGATGAACTGCTTTTTTACCCATCCTTTTTACATGTGCTGCAAGTGGTAAACCATAGGCACCACATCCTAAAAGACATATATCAAAATCAATGTTCGAGATTTGTTTCTCCATATGTTCGAGTGCTTCAAACCAATCTTTGAAAGGTGGTTTTATTCCAGCAGCAGACTGCACAGATTTTAAAGTAATCAATTCAAATTCTGGTAAAACGTCATTATTATCAAACAACTTCTCTCTTTTTGTATATTGTAATTGTATGGTATCTTCAAAAGGATGAACTACTAATACTTTTTTACCTTCTAATACTTTAGTCCAAGGTTTATCAACGAAAAAGGGATACAATGTTTCTAAATGAACTTTAACATGATCTTTTTTTAATGGCATGAATTTTTCATAATATTGAAAGGATCCTAATATATCAATACTAGGTGTATCTTCTAAATATCTGTTAGAAAATTTTATTGACATTTCTTCAGTTGCAGGAAACACACCAGAATAAACCTCTAAATAGTGAAAGTTTCCTTTTTGCCACCACGGCGTATGTGTATTGTCTGTTATATAATTGTAAACACTTTGTAAATATAATTTCTTACTCGTAACACATAAATAATTGTTCAATGTAATTAATTCGGTTGTACCAAAACGAGCAATCATAGAAGGTTTATCATTTGAAAGTAATTCAAAAATTAACTCATTAGATAATTCTCTATCGGTGATACAAATCGGTGATTCAAATTTAACTCTACTTAAAAAACGATAACTTTTTTTAAGTAGAATCAGAATATAATCTTTAATAGAATAATTACTTACGGCCATTTTTTGTTTTAAATAAAGTTTGACTTATTTTAATAATTCCATAATAAGTCATAATAAATATAAATGTAGATTCAAAATAAGTTCTTAATATCCACCTTAATTCAAAAGTGAAAACGTGACGGTCATTAAAAAAATTAATTATCAGAAAAAGAGATGTAAAGAAATAATAAGAATAATACACTTTACCTTTAAAAGGCCTAGCAAACGAATCAAATATCAAAAAAATAAAAGTAAATATTGGTATAATAACAAGTAAATACCAATAGCCGAATATCGCTAAACCTAAACCTGGTATACTTCCAATTATAGCACTCCCTTTTACATTCGGATTATTTATCGCAATACTATATAGGTTATCTGTTATAGAAGATTGGTACTTTTCTTTTCTTGTTTTTGTTTCAATATCGAGTGAACTCGCAATTGAACCTGGGATAAAACTTAAAATTTTATCAATAAAAACTACTTGAAGTTTCGGGTTTGCATATCCAATTTTATTTGCATAATAAATACAGTTATCAGATATTTTCATGTTTGAAAACCTGTTTAAAACATAATTATCTAAATAAACCTCATCCCAGTTTTGACCAATTTTCTTGTGTGAATTTATATTAGCTGTTAATTCTCTATAGTCATTTAACTTTTCCTTATCAGCATAAACATTTAACGTTTCAGCTAGAAATTTTTCCGAACTTTCAGTGTACCTTGTTTGACGCATTACAACCATTGCAGTACCTAAATCCATAATTGGTC
>CAYZPP010000087.1:0-4738 GCA_964480315.1 uncultured Alphaproteobacteria bacterium
CTTTTTAATTATTTTTCTTTTATTCTTATCAAGTTTATTATTTCAGAATAATATTTATATTTTTTTTCAAATCATTTTTTTAGCTTCTTTAAATGATATAATTGCTTTTTTTTCTGGTAAAAAATTTCAAGGACCTAAGATAATTAAAAGTATAAGTCCTAATAAAACCTGGTCCGGAACAACTATTTCATATATTGTTAGTTTTTTAATTCTTTATATTTTAAATTTCAGTTTAATATTCTCATTAATCATTCCTCTATTTTATTTTTTTGGTGATATTTATTTCTCATATTTTAAAAGAATTATTAAAATTAAAGATTATAGTTATTTAATTAAAGGACATGGTGGCCTACTCGATAGAATAGATAGTTCAATCTTCTCTTTAAGCGTTGCATTTATTTTTCTTATATGAAAAAAAATATAGTAATTCTGGGTTCAACAGGTGTGCTTGGAAGTAAAATAATCAAATTTTTAGAACCGAGTGATAATATAATTTCTTTAATTACATGTTATTCTAATCAATCTAAATTACTTAAAATAAAAAAAAAAATTAAGCCAAAATTTTCTGTAGTTTTAGATCCTTTAATTAAAAATAAATTTGATTTTTTAAATTATGGAGACTCTTATGTAATTAATTATATTAAAAATAATAAAATTGATTTTTTTTATTTACTTGATTCAGGATTTGATAGTCTTAATTTTTTGAACATACTTATTAAAAATCAAAAAAATTGCTCTATTTTAATTGCTAATAAAGAAGTTTTAGTTGCGGGTGGTCATTTATTAATTAAAAATATTATTAAGTCTAATAATAAATACATTCCCTTAGATTCTGAACATTTTTCACTTATTGATTTAACTAATCCTGATTATAGTGTTAAAAAAAACATTAACAAAATTACTCTTACTGCTTCCGGGGGGCCTTTTTATTTTAAAAAAAATTTTAACATTAATAATGTAAATTTACGTATGGCTACCACTCATCCAATTTGGAAGATGGGTCTTAAAAATTCTATAGATTCTTCAAATCTTGTTAATAAAATTTTAGAATCTTTTGAATTATCCTCCTTATTAAATTTACCCCTCAACAAGATTGATATACTTATTTCGCCAAAAGTATTTGCTCATAGTATTGTTTACTATTTAGACCAAAGAATTTCTATTAATTGTTTTATTAACAACATGAACATTCCATTAACAAGCCCCTTCAAAAATGAGCATTTCTATAAAACTTATCAAAATACTTATGATATTAAGAATTTCAATAATTTAACGTTTGTAAAATTAAATAATAGTAATTTTCAAATTTTAAAATATCTTAAAAAAATAAATAAATTTAATCATTCAGAGCAAATAATTTTTATGATATTAAATTCATTATTTGTGATAAAATTTATTAAAAATGAAATTAAATATAGCGATATAATACCTTTAATATTTAAAAATATGAATAAATTCCCAAAAATCAATAAATTTAAAAGTCTTTATCATGTCATCAAATATACTAATATGATATCCGGTATTATTAAAAATGATGAATAAATTCTTTAATATTTTATATGTTCTTTTATTTTTGTTTTTTTCTATCAATGCCTCATCTAAAAATATTATTTTAAAAGAAATTAATAGATTGTCATTTGATGATATTAATTCTCTCACTTCCTTTGATCTTAATTCTAAAAATATTAGTAAAAATGATTTAAATATTATTGTAAAAGAATTAATTTCAAATGAACTTATTACTAATATATCAACTACATTTGATAATGATAATTTTTATTTAATTATTTCTGAAGCTTTATTTATTAATAAAATTTTTATAAATAATAATCTTAAAATTAAAGATAATGACATTTATGATAGTATTTCTATTAAGTCAAAAAATTTTATTAATAATGACAGTATAAGTAATGATATTGATATAATTAAATATCTATATTCCTCTATTGGATATACTGATATAATTGTAAGTCATTATTTGGAATTATATTCTGATAATTCTTATAATCTAATTTTTGATATTAAAGAAAATTCTAAAAAATCTTTAAACAAAATTACATTTCATGGCAATAATTTTTTTATTACTAAATACTTAAAATCAATAATTCAATCTAAAGAAAAAAAGTTTTTTTCTTTTTTTTCTAAAATTAATTATCTTAATCAAAATGTCATTTCTAATGATTTGGCCCTTCTAAAAAATCTATATTCTGATTATGGTTTTTTAAATATTAATATTAATTATGAAATTAATGAAGTTAGAGGAAATTATATATTAGATTTTTATATCGAAGAAAGTTCGCAATTTACAATCGAAAATATTGATTATTCAATTACCGATAATATTAATAATATTCTTAATAGTGAAGAAATCCTACTCATCAATAATAATCTTATTAATTCAAATTATTCACTAGCTAATATTAATCAAATTATCGATAAACTTAATAATTCTTTAATTGATAATAATTTACCTAATTACTCTTTTGACTATTCGTATGTTCTAACTTCCAATAATGGTGTTGATCTTAAGATTTATTCTTCACAAATTGACCCTATAATTATTAATAAAATTAATTTTTTTGGTAACGCCATAACTAAAGATACTACTTTGAGAAAACAAATTTATGTTAATCCGGGTGATATTTTTAACAAAAGAAATGCCAGTAAATCTAAAAATAATTTAGAAAAAAATTCATATATAGAAAATGCTAATTTCTCTCTTAGCGCTATAGATAACAATTCTTCTGACCTTAATATTACTCTAATTGAAAAAAAGAAAACTGGGAATTTTTTTCTTGGTGCTGGATATGATAGTCTTGATGGTGCTTCTACTTCTGTTGGCCTTTCTGATGATAATTTCTATGGTACAGGTAATAAAATAGACTCAAACTTAACTGTTTCTTCTAACAAAATCCTTTTTTCTATAGATTATAATAAGTTTTATTTTCTTGATTATAATTTAGATAATTCTTACAAACTTTATAATACTCAGGATGACTTAAGTAAAACTCACGGCTATAAAACAACTTCATACGGTCTTGGTTTTAATGTAAAACTTCCTTACAAATATAATGTCAATATAGATGAGTATTTTGATATTGGTGCAATTTATGACATCACTGATGTTTATAGTATTAAAACTACCGCTTCTACTAGTGTTTTTCAGAATAAAGGAGAAACTAGTAATTTTATCTTAAAAAGTGGATACGTTAACGATTCTAGAAATGATAATTTTAACCCAACTGATGGACATATGAATTCTTTATCATTGAGTTTTTCCCCATCAATTATAAGTGATGATGATTACTTTAAAGTTATTGCTACTAATAATTATTTTTATCCTATCTTACGTAATACCGGTAATCTATTTCTTTTATCTAAAATTGGTTTTGCTTCAGGATTAGATAAAAAATTAAAGACTAAAGATTCTTTTTCATTAGGAGGTAGAGACTTTAAAGGTTTTAGACATTCTGGTATAGGTCCTAGAGATAATAATTTATCATATCTGGGGGGGAGTAATTTATATGTAATTACAGCTGGATATTCATCTCCCGTAATTTTTGATAATTCTGATAGTTTAGTATTAAAATATTTTGCTACAATTGGCTCTCTTTCAAATAGTGGATATAAGTCGACTTTTGATTCAGATAAACCGAGAGCATCTGTTGGGATGTCCTTGGATGTCGTTACTCCCGTTGGCCCATTATCCATGTCTTTAGCTAATGTTTTAAGTAAAGAAACTTACGATAAAGAAGAAAGTTTTAATGTATCTATCGGTACATCTTTTTAATTAGTTTATTTAATTAGATGAAAAAAATTATATTTAAAAGAGAAAATTTTTATGACTTATCCAAATTTAATGATTTAAATAAGATTTTATCTAAAGTTAATTTAATTAAAAAATCAAAAATAAAAACTAATTTTAAAATCAAGGATATTAGTACGCTAGATAATTTAAGATTAAATTCATTATTATTTTTAAATAATAATTACACTAAAAATTTTGATAAAATATTTAAATATTTAAAGAATAATCCAGTTCATATCATCACTAATTCAAAAGAGATTATTAAAAATTTGAAAATAGTTTCATACACTTATACTGATAATATTAATTTAAGTTATAATAATATTATTGATAATTTATATTATCATTCTGATCATAATTTATTTGAAGATAATTTGATTAATAATGATAATAATTTTATATCTTCAAATAGTAAAATTCATAAATCTTCGAAAATAGGTGTTAATTGTGTTATCGGTCGGGGAGTTGAGATTGGCAAAAACTGTATAATTAAGGATAATGTAATTATTAAGAATGCAATTATTGATGATAATGTAATTATTCATGAAAATTCAGTGATAGGATCAACTGGTTTTGGCTTTGATCCTAGTAATCTCTCTAACTCTAGGCACGAACCCCAAATTGGTTTTGTCTATATTTCAAAAAATTCCTCTATAGGTGCTTCCTGTACAATAGATAGGGGAAAAATAGATATGACTTTTTTTGGTGAATCATGCATGCTTGATAATCAAGTTCATATAGCACATAACGTCATTTTAGGCTCAAACGTAATCATTGCAGCTCAAGTCGGTATAGCTGGTAGTTCAATTTTGGGCAATAATGTAATGATCGGCGGGCAGGCTGGTATTTCAGGCCATCTACAAATTGGTAATAATGTTATGATTGCTGCAAAAAGTGGTGTAATTAAAAATATACAGGATAATTCTGTTG
>CAYZPP010000088.1:0-4733 GCA_964480315.1 uncultured Alphaproteobacteria bacterium
AATCCAACACCCCTATAATTTGCTCTAGTAGATTCTTCATTAGCTCTTAAACTTTCTTCTTTTATATTGATTTTACCTAACGGCATGTTTTCTGTTTTATATTCAATCCATTCCCCGGTATCACTATTTGTACACACAAGAGGTGATCCACCAAACATATTAGGATCAGGAACAATTATAGAACCTTTAGTGCCATAAAGCTCTATGTGATTTCTTTGATGAGCTATCACATCAAAAGAAAGTGTTAATTGAATCAAAGCATTATTTTCAAATTCTAAATTTACAAGATAGGTAGTTGGGCACTCAACTCTAAAATCAGTACCTTTTTTAGGACCTATGCCAATAGTTCTTGTATTAGAAACTTTTGTTGAGATGCCATGAACTTTTTTAGCAGGTCCTAATAAATTCACAAGAGCTGTTAGATAGTAAGGGCCCATGTCAATAACTGGCCCACCTTCTTTTTTAGCAAACCAAGGTTCTGGATTGGGGTGATAGGACTGGACTCCTGGAAAAGCAAATATTGCATTACCGATATTAATATCTCCTATTGTATCACTTTTTACCAACTCGATGGATTTTTGAATACCACCTCCCAAAAAAGTATCAGGGGCGTTTCCTACATATAATCCTTTTTCTTTAGATAGTTGGAGAAGGTGTTTCCCATCTTCAAAATTTACAGCCATTGGTTTTTCGCTGTAAATATGTTTACCGTTTTCTAAACTTTTTTTAGCAATTTCATAATGAGCTTTTGGAATTGTTAAGTTAAGAATTATTTCAATATTTTCATCTTTAATCATATCATCAACGCTACATGCTTCAATATTATTTACTTCAGCACATTTGTTTGCAACTTCCATATTGATATCTGCACACTTAACAATTTGAAAATTATTAAAATATTCATGACCTTTAAAATAGGTCTCAGAAATATGTCCACAACCAATTAAACCTACTTTAAATATTCTATTCATTCAGTTACTTTAATACTTAAGAATGGATTACCTGTCTAGCCCGGACATGTTGATATATTTAATTTCAAGAAAATCATCCATACCATATTTAGAGCCTTCTCTGCCTAGGCCTGATTCTTTAATACCCCCGAATGGCGCTTCTGCTTTGGAAGTTATGCCAGTATTAACGCCTACCATTCCATATTCTAAACCTTCGGACACCCTCCATATTCTTCCTATATCTCTTGAATAAAAATAAGAAGCCAAACCATAGGGTGAATTATTTGCTAGTTCAATAACCTCTTTTTCATCTTTAAATTTATAAATTGGGGCTACAGGACCAAAAGTTTCTTCAAATGTAATTTTAGCTTTTGTAGATACTTCAGTTAAAACGGTTGGTTGATAAAAGTTTTTGCCTAAATTATGCCTTCTTCCACCAATTGCCACTTTAGCTCCTGTTTGAATAGCATCTTCGACATGCTCTTCCACTTTAGCTAAAGAGTGCTCGTCTATCATTGGTCCAGAAGCCACTTCTTCATCAAGACCTTCTCCAACTTTTAATTTTGATACAGCTTCTACAAATTTTTTACAAAATTCATCATGAACTTTTTCTTGCACGTAAATTCTATTAGCGCAAACACATGTTTGGCCTGTATTTCTAAATTTGCTTTGCATCGCTCCCACAACGGCTTCATCAATATCAGCATCATCAAATACAATGAAGGGTGCGTGACCGCCTAACTCCATCGAGACTTTTTTTACTGTAGTTGCACATTTTGCTAATAAAAGTTTTCCTATTTCTGTTGAACCTGTGAATGATAATTTTTTAACTTTTGGGTTACTTGAAAGTTCATCGCCAATTTTAGAAGCTTGACCAGTAATGACATTTATGGTTCCTTTCGGAAACCCGGCCTCTTCTGCAAGTGCCGCTAATGCTAATGCGGAAAAAGGCGTTTGACTTGCTGGCTTAATTACAACTGGACAGCCCGCTGCAAGTGCAGGAGCACATTTTCTTGTGATCATGGCATTAGGAAAGTTCCAAGGCGTAATAGCTGCAACAACTCCGACAGGCTGTTTTAAAACCACAATTCTTCTGTCAGCCATTGGGTCAGGAATGGTATCTCCGTAAACTCTTTTGGCTTCCTCTGCAAACCATTCTACAAAAGATGCCCCATAGGAGATTTCTCCCCTAGATTCTTTTATTGGCTTTCCTTGCTCAATAGTCATAATTTGAGCTAATTCTTCTTGATTTTGATTTATTAAATCAAACCATTTTCTTAATATGATTGACCTCTCTTTAGCCGGTTTTGCTTTCCATTCAGGGAATGCTTTTTGAGCAGACTCAACCGCTAAAATAGTTTCATCTTTACCGCACTTAGGAACAGTACCTATTTCTTCTAACGAGGCTGGATTATTGACAGATATAGTTTCATTTGAGTTAGCTTTTATCCACTCACCATTTATATAACACTGATCTCTATAAAGTTTAAAATTTTTGATATCCATTCTACATTTATATCTCTTTTTTAATTAACCTACTATTGCATTTTTAACATGGTTTTATTTCTATCATAAAAAATAAATTACACTTTCATTTTTTCAGCAGGAACTGGCGGAGAGAATGGGTAACCACCCCACACTGATTGATCAAAATTAACAACTGAACCTGTCATCATTCCAGAATCATTAGAAGCAAGGAAAGAGACAGCTTTAGAGACTTCCTCAGGAGATAAAAGTCTTTTGAAAGGCTGTTCAGATCCAGCTTTATCAAGCCAATTTTCTTCAGCGCCATGGTACTTAGTTTGAATTTCATGCTCGCCATCAGAGCCCATCCAACCAATATTCAATTGATTAACTCTGATTTTATTTTTTAATAATGCAAAAGCTGTGTTTCTTGTAAGTGTAGCTAAAGCTCCTTTGGAAACACAGTAAGCTGAAATAAATGGCTGTCCTGTCATAGCCGAAACTGAACCTATGTTAATCATCGAACCTTCAATGTTTTGTTCAATCATAATTTTAGCTGCTTCTTGAATAAGAAAAAAAGGACCTTTAAGATTAGTGCCTATCATTTTATCAAACAGTTCTTCAGAGGTATCAACTATGGTACCTCTATCTGTCATACCTGCAGCGTTAACTAAAATATCTATTCTGCCAAATTTTTCTTTCATAAAAGCCATAGCATTTCTAATGTCTTCAACGCTTGATAAATCAGTTTTAATAAAATGAACTGGGCAGCCAGTATCTGCGATTATTTTACTAGCAACATCCTTACCTTCTTTTTCTTTTCTACCTATTGTGACTATTCCAGCACATTCATTTTTTGCAAACTCTCTAGCTATTGCTGCACCTAGACCTTGAGTGCCACCTGTAATAAACGCAAATTTACCTGTAACTTTATTCATCTGAATACTCCTCTATTTCATATCCACTAAGATTTAAACATTCTCTGAGTTCTTTATTTCCAATATGAGCCATCTCAAGTGGATTAGCTTTAACTGGATCTTGTTCAGCTTCTACAATAAACCAACCTTCGTAATTATTTCTGGCTAGAGTATCAACTACTTCCTTAAAATTAATACTGCCATCACCAGGGACTGTGAAGGCCCCTTTTAAAACGGCATCTAGAAAACTCTCTTTGTCTTTATTAAGATTATCAACTATTGAGCTTCTAATATCTTTTGTATGGACGTGAGTAATGCGATTTGCATACTTATTAATAACATTGATTGAATTACCTCCAGCAAAAGTCATATGTCCTGTATCAAACAATAAATGAACAGCTTCTCCTGTATAGTTCATTAATGAGTCCAGTTCAGGTTCTGTTTCGACAGCCGTTCCCATATGATGATGGAAAGAAATAGGCATTCCAAAATCACTGCAAAATTCAGCAAATAAGGTTAATTTTTTTCCATAAATTTTAAAATCATCATCACTAATTTTTCTTTTAGTATTTAAAGGTGCGTGACGAATATTTTGAATTGTTCCGGCCGTTTCTCCATAAGCCATACATTTAGCACCTAACTCTTTAAATAAAGTTAATTGGCCTAAAGCTCTATCTTTTTCTTCCTCTAAATCACTATCTAGAACTGTGCCTGAAAACCATCCAGAAGCGAGATTAAGTTTATGCTCTTTTAAGATAGGACCTAGAGATTCAGGGGTGGTTGGGAATTTACCTCCTGTTTCGACACCTGAAAAACCAGATATTTTCGATTCAGTTAAACAAGTTTCTAAAGTTGTCTCTCCCCCTAATTGAGGGAGATCGTCGTTACTCCAAGCAATTGGAGATATGCCTAATTTAGCTTTCATAATTTTCCTATTCTTTGAATCTTTATTTTTTCTAGATGAACTTTAGTTATCTTTAAAAACCTCATAAACATATTTTCATCTTCTGAACCACACCATACAAAATTATTAGCAATTATAGAATTAAATTTTATCTAAAAATAATAGATTTTTTAATAATTAGAATATCTGTTATGATGCAAGCAATTTATATATAAGAGGATTAAAAATGATTAAATTAGCAGTATTAGGATGTGGAAGAATAGGTCAAATGCATGCAAGAAATGTCAATAACCATAAAGATTTTAGTTTATCTGCAGTTTACGATGTAAATAAAGAATTTGGTGAAAAAATAGCTAATGAATTAAATGTTCCTTTAGTAAGTGATGACAAAGAAATTTTTGAAGATAAAGATATTGACGCTGTCCTTATTGCTTCTCCTACAGATACTCATATTGAATTTATAGAAAAATCAGTTGCAACAAATAAACCTGTTTACTG
>CAYZPP010000089.1:0-4727 GCA_964480315.1 uncultured Alphaproteobacteria bacterium
AAGCTGTTGAAGAAAGTATTTTTAAAAAATAATTTTAATTTAAAATGAACATCATAATTCAAGCAAGAATGAATTCAAAAAGACTTCCAGGCAAAGTCTTGTTAAAAGTTAAAGATATAACAATACTAGATTATATTATTTATAGACTTAGTTTTTCTAAATATAAAAATATTATAATTATTGCTACTTCTACAAAAAAATCTGATGATCCGATACATAATTATTGTATCAAAAATAATATTAAATGTTTTAGGGGTGATCTAAATAATGTCACTGAACGGTATATGGAATTAATAAAACACTATAAGTTTAATTCATTTTTAAGAATTTGTGCTGACAGTCCTATGATTGATCATAGAATAGTAGATAAGGCTATTACTTTATATAATTCCGATAATTATGATCTTATAACAAATAAATTTCCAAGATCATTTCCTATTGGTCAAACAGTAGAAATTCTAAGATCTAAAAAATTTCTTAAATCTATATATTTAATAAAGTCAAACGCTGAAAAAGAAAATGTAACTGAACATTATTACAATAACCATAAATATTTTAATATTAAGAATTTTAAAGATAAAGAAAATCATTCATTAATAAGCTTAGCAATCGATACAAAGAAAAATTTTTTAGATTTTAAAAAATTCTTAGTAAATTCTAAATATAATATGAATAATATTCCATATAAATCTATAATTAAGATATATGGTTCAAAATTTTCAAAGATTGTTAATGAGTAATGATTAAAAAAAAGTTAATGAATATAGGAATAATAGGTCTAGGTGTCGGTGCTCATCATATAAAAGCCTTTGAAAAAAATAAATATACAAATATCACTTCAATTTGTGATTTTAATAAAAATACTCTAAAAAATTTTAGAAAAATTTATCCGAATGTAAAAGCCTCATTAAATTCAAATGATATTTTTGAAGATAGATCGATTGAATTAGTCTCTATAGCTAGTAATGATGACTATCACTTTGAACATATTCTTCAAGCAATCAAATATAATAAACATATTTTTGTAGAAAAGCCTATCTGCCTTAATCAAATACAATTATCTAAGATTGTCACTTTATTAAATAAAAAACCAAATATTAAGATCTCATCTAATATGGTTTTGAGAGTAAGCCCTAGATTCAATCTCTTGAAAAAAATGATTTTAAAAAAATCTTTTAAAGATATTTATTATATTGAATCTGATTATTTTTGGGGAAGAGCCCATAAGTTAAAAGGTTGGAGATCGAAAATTGATGAATACTCTATTATTTTGGGTGCCTCTATCCATCTTATTGATTTAACTATCTGGCTCTTAGATAAAAAACCAACTCATGTTTTAAGTGTTGCTAACAGGATTGGAGCATCAGCAAAAATGATTAAATCTGAAACATTCAGTTCAATTAATTTATTTTTTGATAATGGGCTGATTGTAAAAATTAATGCCCATGGACTTTGCGTTCATCCACACTTTCATTCTCTTAAATTATACTCCAAAAATAAGAGCTTTATCCACCAGTATGATGATTCGTTTATAATTAATGAGAATAAAGCTAACCCTATAATCGATGTTAATCTCCCTTATCCATTTAAGGATAATAGGCACTTAATAATTGATAAGTTTGTAGATAATGTGATATCTGAAAAGAATGACTTATCTCTAGTAACCTTTAAAGATATATGTAATTCAATGGCTATTTCCTTCTCAGCAATTCAATCTGTCAAATTAAACAAAAAAGTTAAAATTAGATATTACTAATTCCATTAAGATTTTTTTTATATATATTAACTAACTATCTCAAATGAAAAAAAAAAGAATTTGCTTAGTTGGTGGTGCCGGTTTTATAGGCCATAATATTGCATTAGAATTGATCCAAGATAATTATGAGATATTAATAATAGATAGTTTAGCTGTAAATAATCATAATAGTATTGTATCTAACTCTGATAACGTTCCTAATCCTGGTTTATCTAAGTTCATTCTTGATGATAGAATGACAGCTATTAGAGAAAACAACATCAATCTTTTAATAATCGATGCAAGAGATTACCACGTTTTAACGAGAGCTATCAGTGATTTCAAGCCTGACATTTTAATTCAATTAGCAGCAGTTTCTCATGCCAATAGATCTACTAAAGATCCATTTTCAACTTTTGACCATAGTCTCAGAACTTTAGAAAATGCACTTGATGCTACAAAAAATAGAATTGAACATTTTATTTATTTTTCCTCAAGTATGGTCTATGGAGAGTTTAAAGAAAACATTGTCAGTGAAGAAACTACATGTGATCCAGTAGGCATCTACGGAAGCTTAAAATATGCCGGAGAGTTAATTGTAAAATCACACGCTAATGTTTTTAATACTCCTTATACTATCGTCAGGCCATCCGCTCTCTACGGTGAAAGATGCGTAAGCAGAAGAGTGGGTCAAATTTTTATTGAAAATGCATTAATGGACCTCCCTTTAACCATTAAAGGGGATGCAAGTGAAAAATTAGATTTTACTTATATTGAAGATTTAGTTCAGGGAATAAAATTAGTAATAGAGAATGAAAAATCTAGAAATCAGATATTTAATTTAACATATGGTGATTCAAGGTCGATTAATGATATGGTGGAAATAGTAAAAGAGAATTTCAGTGGTTTAAAAATTGAATATTTGGAAAAAGAACCATTCACACCTACTCGAGGAACCCTAGATATATCTAAAGCTAAAAAGCTACTAGGCTTTGAACCTAAAAATCCATTAGAGGTTGCATACCCTAAGTACATTAATTGGTATAAGGACCTATGGAATAGATATAATTGATATTATTAATTTTTATAAGCAGTTGTAGGAGCAATTATTTTATTAATCCATTAAAAAATTTATGATTTCACAACTTAACGCTATCAAAATATAGAAAATATATGAAAAAAAATAAAACTAATAAATTAAATTTAAATAATGAAAATTACAATCTGATAGCTTCCACTAAAAATAAAAATGTCAAAAAAATTAATTAATATCTATATAGATTATAAGATACCTTTTATTAAAAAATATCTTGGCAATTCATTCCCTCCTTTGATCTACAGCTATTTTAAAAATAATGCTGATTATAATATTTTTAGTTTGTCTGACAAAAACTTACCTGCAATCGATGTGTGCATAATAATGAATGGGGGATCGCATTGGACATACAAAGACTTGAATCTTAAAAATTTCCATTTTTTCCAATTAGTACTTTGGGCTTTTCCAAAATATCATAGATTATTCATTTTTATTTTTTACTTATTCAAATTACCTAGTGACATTTTATTCAGGCGTCATTTTTTTGAAAATAAATCATATGAGAAACATGTATCAAATCTTATAAAAAAAAATCCCAATATAAAAATAATTCATAGATTAGATGGTATTTACCAAGTCATATGTAAAGTATATGGCTATGATAAAACTATAAAAAATTTAAATAAGATTTCACATTTAACAATTTATCAATCTAATTATTCAAAAAATTCTTGGGAAAAAGGGCATAATTCAATTTTTGGTAAAACTCCCACTATTAATCCTACTAATTCTTTAATTTTTAATAATGGAGTTGATACTTCTATTTTTAATCCAAATGGTAAAAAAATAGAGTTAAAGGGTAAATGGAGAATACTTAATATCTCAGCAAGCCCATCACCCAAAAAAGGTTTATTTAGAGTTTTGGAGTTAGCTAATTCCTTAAAGGATAATAAAGATTTCTTTTTTTATCTTATCGGAAATCAGGAGGATGATCCTTTATTTGGAAAATATTTGAAAAATTATTCCAATATTAAATATTTGGGATCTATTAAGGATAGAAATTTATTATCAAAATATTACCGTAGCTGTAATATATTTCTATTTCCTTCGGAAGACGATTGTTCTCCAAATGTTATTTTGGAGGCAATGTCTTCAGGCCTTCCAATACTTACTGTTGATTCAGGGGGTATTAAGGAATTAATTGAAAAAGATAATTTAAAATGTGGCCTATACATAGATGATAAAAACCCTGTAATGAGCATGCAAAACATAATTAAATTTCATAAAACACTCAAACTCAATTGTCTTAAAATTATAAATAGGTATCATAAAAATAATATAGTTGGCTCTCAATATGACAAAGCCATTAAATTATTATTCAATAAATAATTATGAATTTTTTTTTCTTAGATAAAGGTAACAAAAAATTTGGTTCAAATAGAATATATATTGAGAATTTAAGTTCTTGGGTTATTGAATTGGGGCATAACGTAAAAACCTCTAATTCTATTGAAGCAGGTTTTGATTTTTATATTTTGAGTAAAAATTCAACAAACAGAGATATTTTGAATATCAAAGAAATCTCACCTAATTCTAAATGTGGATTAGTTCATCCTAGCGATTTAGGTTTTTTAGGAAAACAAATGATAAAAAATGTAGATTTTTTAATTGTGGGCTCAATTGAAGAAAAAGATTACTATTTAAATTATCATAAAAATATTTTCAGATTTCCACAAATAGAAAAAATAGAATCTAAAAGTAAAATACATACTGATAAAAAAATAATTAATATAGGCTATCATGGAAATTTAGAACATTTAGAGGAAATGGAGGGTGCTTGTAAAAATGCTTTAGAAAGAATCTCTAAAGAACATAATATTTGTCTAAAGGCAATTTATGATCAATCCTTAGGTCATTGGTCTAGAGGTAGGCCCAATATCCCAATTGAAGATTTGA
>CAYZPP010000090.1:0-4726 GCA_964480315.1 uncultured Alphaproteobacteria bacterium
TCTATTAAACATTGACATGTGAGTTTTCTCAATATTATTATTACAAGTAGGACATCTCAAATTATCCAACCAGACAACATAATTTTTTAATTTTCTAATTATATTGCCATATATTCTAAATCTAGGTCCTCTTTTACCAGTATAATGAAAAGAATAATTTGAAGTATATTTTTTAATAAAAGGCTCAAAAAAGGATGCATCAATACTACGAATATGTCCTGCTGGATGAAAAGATGTATCACAAGATTGACATTTAGTATGATGATATATCAAATCTTCTAAATGAGGAGTTGAAATAATTATTGTTCCTTTTGTAACTCTAACTAATTCCGAAAAAGCTTTTTCCAAATCTTCACCAAATAAATGTTCAATAACTTCTGAACAAATGACTACATCAAATGATTTATCATTTACTTCTAAATTAGTAATACTACCGACAAAACAATTTAAGTCTGTATTTTTCTTAGCAACTTGTATAGCTTCTTCAGATAAATCAGTACCAGTGATCTGATATTTTCCAATAGCATTTATTTTTTTCATAAGGCCTCCTGTTCCGCAACCAGCATCAAGAATAGTTTTACTTGAATCAGGAATTAATTGTATTATTTTATTATGTAATTCTTTTGTAAACGGAGATTGTTCAGATGCTCCTTTTCCTGCATAATTGTTATTCCAGTAATTTGATAAACTCATGTTTCTTTAATTTTTAATGTTATTTAAATATTCTTTAAACCTGAAAACAACTTTATCCCAATCATAATCAGATGCAATATTAGCGGAATTTTTTCCTAAAATTTTTATGACAGATCTATTATAAAAGATGTATTCAATTCTACCCATTAACTCTTTCACATTATGGCTTTCAAAAACAAAACCTGTTTTTTCATTTACCACACAGTCCTTAGCACCAACAGAATCAGAAATAATAGTAGGTAACCCAGAGGCCATTGCCTCAAGAACAACTAACCCAAAAGACTCATGAATTGAAGGTAAAACAAAAATAGATGCCTGTTTATAATTTTTAATTGGATCACCTGGTGATAACGTAACTTTAATATTCCTTTTTTCTAATTCTTCTTTATACTGATAAAAATTTTGATTAAAATTATTTGGTAAACTTCCATTAAATATCATTTCTAAATTTGACAATGTTGACTTTTTAAGTGCTTCCAAAAGTAAATGCGCTCCTTTTTCGTAATTAACCTGCCCTACAAACAAAATTTTAAAAGACGATTCCCTTTCAGCATATATTTTTTCTTCAATACCCGAAATGGTATAATGCTCAAAATCTACCCCTAGAGATATATTAAATAGTTTATTTTTTGCTACCCCATTATTTAAATATGAGTTATAAACTAAAGTAGAAATCCCCCAAATCCTGTTTACAATGTCTATTTCTTTTAATTGAATTTTTATCCTTTTCTTAGGGATTGCTCTTGATTTAATTTTTAACACATTATATTCTTTTTGCAAAATATCTCTTTGAGTATATGGGTGCATCCAAGACGAATGCAAAACTGTTAGAGCGTGTTGATTCTTAGCCTCCATAAAGCTATGTAATGACATCCCTGCTCTTCCGATAAAAACTGAATTCTTATCAAGAATATCTGAATTATCAATAAGATATTTTGCCACCCAGAGATCAACTTTTCGATTTCTTTTTAATTGTAAATACCCCTTAAATCCTATCTTACTCAAAGCCCTGTAAATTAAACTCAACTTATTTGTGATGTTAATTTTTATATGGTTTATATTAGGAATCGAACACTCTCCGAAGGCAATTAATGTAACATCATAACCAGTTTTTACAAGAGATTTAGCTAAACCTATATCAATAGTTTTAGTAGCTCCAAGAGCATCAATAGAATACGGTCCTGAAAAAATTACTATCTTATTATACATTTTTACGTAAAATATGGTTATTTATTATACTTTTTAGCAATTTTAATTCATTCTTAAAAATTAACAAATAAATAAAAGAAACACTAAAAAGAGCAATAATATTTACTATAATTCCATCAAAATTTAAATATGATTTTTTAAGGAAGATTAACAATGTTACTAATAAAAACAGGAGCCCTGTTTTACCGTAATAATAGAAAACAGACTTTTTAGTAAGTGGAGTTACATATCTTACAAAACCATAAATCGCATTTAATCCTGCACTAATTAAGACTCCAAATGCTGCTCCATTAATCCCATGCCAAAAAACTAATATTGATACAATTAAAGGAAGTGTTATAGCATTTATAATGCTAATACTAATATCTTGTTTGGTTTTACCTAAAGAATAGAAAAAAGGCCCGACATTGCTGCCAATTGCCTTTACCGCAACAATAATAAAAAAAATCTGTAGTGGTAATAATGCTGGCATCCACTTCTCTCCATAGAGAAAGCTCACAATATAATTGCCATATAAAAGAAACAATAAAGCGGGTAATGTATATAGTAATGAAGTAATTTTTATTATTTTATTAAATAAATTAATTTTATCCCTCTCTAACTCCAACTTAGAAAAGGTAGGGAATAAAACGGAGTTAATTGCAGTTTTAGCAGTTAAAAAATAATGGCTTACTTGAAATGCTAACCAGTAGTAACCTAAAGATTTATAATCTTCAAAATACCCAACAATATAATAATCAATATTATAGATAAAATAGATAAGTGTTCCTGAAATTATTAAAGGCCACGTAAAACTGTAAACTTTTTTAATTGTACTTCCTGAAAAATGAATTTTAATATTAAACTTAATCAGAAATAATAATATCAATGCATCTATAACTGGGGTCGCAATTCTCCAAATCACTAAAGCATAAACTCCAAAGTCATAAATAGCTAATACAACTCCAATAATACCTCCCAAGATTTGACTAATAAATAAACTTATCTTCGATTTAAACATTAAAAGATCTTTTTCGAAAAAAGCTCTAATCTTTTGAAACGGGGTCGCTATATAACTAATTGTAAGTAATTGAATAAGAAAGGTAAGGTCTTCTCTACCAAGTAATTTTGTAATATAATTAGCAGAAAAACAAATTATCACCATAAAGAAAATAGCATATGTTAATTCAAATGAAATTATGACATTTAGGATTTTTTTTGAATCTTCTTTTGACTGTATTATAAATTTGTCTCCTTGAGTATTAAATATGACTTGAAAGAACATCCCTATTAACATAGCCATTGCTATTAATCCAAACGCATCTGGAGCGATTAACCTAGCCATAATTAGTTGAGATAAAAAAGACACTCCATTTTGGAGCACTAGAAAGATCAAGACTGTCAATCCTCCTTTTTTTGCAGTTCCCATTAATGAACCCACCTGTTTATTCATTTTATAATATTAAATTTTTAAAGCTCTTCTTAATTTCGGTACTTTTTTTTTAAAAAAATTATTCAATATACTTAAACAGTTTACCATTTAATCTTTCTATGCACTTTATCAATGATTCTTTCCAATATGGTATCTCAACTTGAAACGAATTTTTATTTAACTTTACTTTTATCGTTGATAATATTCACTAATCGCCTAACTTCATTCAAATTATGACCTCCATCTTTAATTATGACATCTGCATATTTTATTGCCGGAGAAACATATTTCTCTTGCATTGGCCTAACTGTTTCAATATATTGATTTATTATACTTTCCACACTTCTGTCCCTTTCTTTTGTATCCCTCAATAACCTCCTTATAAAACAAATATCTTTTGGAACATCTACAAAAACTTTAATATCAGCTAATCTTCGTAATTTCTCTGTATAAAAAACATGTATCCCATCTGCTAAAATAACTTTATTTGGATGTACAATTTCGATTGTTTTCTCTCTTGTATGTGTTTTATAATTATAAATAGGTTTATTGATTGTGATCCCCTTTGATAAGTTGATTAGATGCTCAGTAAATAATTCGATATCTATGGTTTCTGGGTGATCAAAATTAATACGGTTCCTCTTTTCGTAGGGTATTTGACTTTGATCTTTATAATAGGAATCTTGATGTAAATACGAAACGGTATCCTTCCCAAGTATTTCAATCAAACTTTCAATAACTGTCGTTTTTCCTGAACCAGATCTACCTGTTATAGAAATAATCATTTCAATAAATTTAATAATTCTTGAGTCATATTTATCTGTATTTATAAGTTAATCCGCTTAGAATTGAGAACCTCCTCTTAATAAAAAGACTTGTTATATTTTTTTGCTTCAATTAAATTCAAACAAACCCCTAACAAATCCTTCCAATACGGAATATCAACATAAAATTTTTCTTTAATATTAGTTTTATTCAACACACTATACTGCGGTCTTTTTGCTGCAGTAGGATATTGTGTTGTGGATATTGAGTTTACTTCACAATTGGTATTCGTATATTCAGAAATAGCCTTGGCAAAGTCATACCAACTGCATACTCCTTCATTAGCATAATGGTATACATCTAAGTTATAAATTTGATATTCTGGATATTTATTTACCAAAAGTCTGATTAGGTGTAAACCAATAAAACCAGCTCCTCCAGTTACTAATATTTTTTTCATTATTTCCGATTGTTAACTCAATGTTTATTTACCAATTTGGTAATATTCAAAACCTTTTTCTTCTAAATTGAATGCATTGTACTGATTTCTACCATCAAAAATAACTGGAAAAACTAGTTGCTTTTTTATCTCTTCAAAATCAGGCGAACGAAACTCTTTCCACTCAGTAAGTAATACCAGTGCATCCG
>CAYZPP010000091.1:0-4703 GCA_964480315.1 uncultured Alphaproteobacteria bacterium
AGAAATTGTTTTAATAATTTTTAATTTAATATTTTTTAATATACTCGTTTTAATACTTCTTTTATCATATTGCAAGTTAACTCTAAGTAAAGACTCAGTTCCAGAAGGTCTAATAGAATGAAATATTTTTTTATTATTAATAATTTTTATTAAATCTATATATAATTTTTCTTGTCTTAAAAAAAATAACTCCTTATCTATTTTTTGATTAATTTCCATAACTTCAAACATAACTATATCTTTTCTTAATTCACTTAATTTTTTATTTTCCTTTTTCATTATAGACATAACTTTAATAGCTGTAATCAAACCATCTCCAATTAGGCTACTATTCTTAAAAATAAAATGACCAGAGGGTTCGCCTCCAAAAAGATAACCTTTATCAATAATAGCTTTTAAAATATTTTTATCTCCCACTTTAACTCTTAGCAAGTTAAGGCCAATTTTTTTGAGAGATTCTTCAAATCCATAATTTGCAATTTCATTACTTATAATTGTTGAGCCTTTTTTGAGAATCTTATTCTTCAAATAATTTTTAGCAATTATATAAAGTATTTCTTCTCCACTTAATACGCTTCCTTTTTCATCAATTAAAACTACCCTATCTGCATCTCCATCTAAACATATACCAATATTTGCTTTTCTTTTTAAAAGCTCTTTGGATGCTTTTTTTGGATATAGGGAACCGCAATCTGCATTTATATTAATTCCATTTGGGGTATTATTAATCGTCTTTAGGTCCACTCCTAATTCATAAAGTATTTGAGGTGCCACTTTGTATGCAGCGCCATTTGCTGTATCTAAAACTATTTTCATTTCATGAAAGTTAACATTTTTATCAATTGTCTGTTTTAGGGCTTCTGAATATCTGCCTATTGCATCCTGAAGTCTTTCTGCTTTACCTAGGGATTTTGATTTAATCTTATGATTTTCGAAATCATAATTAAAAAACAAATCTTCAATTTTTTTCTCTTCTTCTAATGTTATCTTTAAGCCATTTGAATTAAAAAATTTTAAGCCATTATCTTGATAGGGATTGTGTGAGGCGGTAATCATAATTGAAAAATCTGCTCTTAAGGATTTACCTAAAAGGCTTAAAGCTGGTGTAGGCAATGGACCTACTAATATAACATCCATTCCCATAGATATAAGTCCTGCAGTTATTGCGGGTTCAAACATATAGCCCGAGAGTCGTGTATCTTTATTGACAACAACTCTATTAATCGAAGTTTTTTTACTGAGAACTATTGCTGCAGCCTTAGATAGTTTTAAAATACTTTCAGCAGTTAAAGGGTATTTATTAACCTTGCCTCTAATTCCATCTGTACCGAATAACCTCATTAGTTTTATAAATATAGAAAAGTAAAGTTAATTTGGAAGAGGAAAGTTTTGATCTTTTGTAAAAGAAGGTAAAGGGCTTTTCTTCTCACCTTTCTGTTCTTCATTGTTACTATCTGAATTGCTCGAGGCACCTCCTATGTCATCATCTCTAGTAGGTTTAATTCCTTTTATAAGGTCTTTAATTTCTTCTCCTGTTAATGTTTCATACTCCAATAATCCTTTAGCAATTACATGAAGATCTTTTATATTTTCTTCTAATATTTTTCTTGCCCTTGCTTCTGATTCTTTAACAATTCTTATGACCTCTTCATCAATTATTCTTGCTGTTTGCTCTGAAATATTTTTAGATTGAGCTACAGAGTGACCTAGAAAAACTTCTTCTTGATTTCCACTATATCTAACTCTTCCTAATTTTTCACTATATCCGAATTCAGTCACCATCTTTCTAGCTAAACTAGTTACTTGCTGTATGTCTCCAGCTGCTCCAGATCCAATTTTTTCAGGACCAAAAATTATTTCTTCAGCTATCCTTGCCGCAACTGTTATAACTAATTTATCGTGAAACTCATCTTTTCTATGAATAACCTTATCATGCTCAGGTACGCTCATAACAAAACCTAAAGCTCTTCCAGTAGGGATTATTGAAGATTTATAAATCGGATCTGCATGAGTACAATGAAGATTAGCTAACGCATGACCAGCTTCATGATAAGCTATAACCTCTCTTTCACTTTCAGAAATTATCTTTGATTTATTTTGAGTGCCAAGCATCACTCTGTCTTTTGCTTCCTCAAAATCAATCATTGTGACTAATTTTTTATCTTTTCTTGCAGCAGTTAAGGCAGCCTCATTTACAATATTTGCCAAATCTGCACCTGAAAAACCCGGTGTAGATCTTGCTATTAAAATAGTCTTTACTGAATTGTCCATTTTAATTTTTTTTGTATGAACTTTTAAAATTTTGTCTCTTCCGATTATATCTGGATGAGGAACTACAACTTGTCTATCAAATCTACCTGGCCTTAATAAGGCAGGATCAAGAACATCCGGTCTATTTGTTGCAGCTACAATTATAATGCCCTCATTGGTTTCAAAACCATCCATTTCAACTAATAACTGATTTAATGTCTGTTCTCTCTCATCATTTCCTCCACCTAGACCCGCACCTCTATGGCGACCTACTGCATCAATTTCATCAATAAAAATTATACATGGAGCACTTTTTTTAGCCTGCTCAAACATATCTCTCACTCTACTAGCTCCAACGCCTACAAACATCTCAACAAAATCTGAACCAGAAATTGAAAAGAAAGGAACTCCAGCTTCTCCAGCAATCGCTCTCGCTAAAAGTGTTTTACCCGTTCCAGGAGATCCTACCAGTAGAGCGCCCTTAGGAATTTTAGCACCTAATTTTTGAAATTTATGAGGATCTTTTAAAAAATCTACAACTTCTTCTAAATCTTGTTTAGCTTCGTCTATACCAGCTACATCATTAAAGGTAACTTTTTGCTTATTTTCACTAAGTAATTTAGCTTTAGACCTTCCAAAACCCATAGCACCTCCCCCTTTACCAGATTGCATTTGTTTCATAAAGAAAATCCAAACACCGATCAATAAAAGCATGGGGAACCAAGAAATGAATATACTTAAGAGAGGATGCATTCCACTTTGTTCTGGACTAGCGCCTATTTGAACATTTTTATTAGATAATTTCTCAATTAAATTTGGGTCTCTGGGAGCGTATGTAGAAAATTTTGTGCCATCAATAGTTTCGCCATAGATATTATTACCCTTGATTTCTACAGATTTAATTTTGCCCTGATTAGCTTGCTCTAAAAAACTAGAATAGGAATACTCCGAGGCTTTATTTTCGATTTGTGAATTTTTAAAAATATTAAATAGAGCTAATGATATAAGGCTAATAACAATCCAGACAAATATATTTTTTGAGAAGTTTTTCATTATAATATAATATAGCTATAGAATTTTTTGTTTAAAGGGCTTATTAAAAATAAAAGTTAATTGATTTTTAAAAATTATTATAAAACCTCCTTTTATAGACCTTTTTCTATTTAAATTAGTATCAGCTGCGATGATTAATCTAATATTATTGATATTTTCAGGTCTAATATCATCAAAAGAATTGGTTATTTTTAAAATTTTTAACAATATATATTTTTGTAAAATTAAGGGAAATTTCATAAATACAGATTTATCAATATTAATTCGAGTTGAGTCTATTTTAATCATTTCATTTAAGAAATTATTTAAGAAAGAGATGTTAGTCAGATTTTTACTATAAGATTCAATTTTTTTCTTAGAGCCCTTAATTGAAAGATAATTTCTTATTTTATTTCTTGTGTAAATATTCTTAATATTAGTAGGATCATCAAACCATTTTAGCTTATTGAGATTTGCATATTCTAGAATTTTTTTTTTAGAAAAAATTAACATAGGCCTATGAAAATAAAAGCCATTATATTTCTTAGAGAAGAATTGTGAAAGACCGTTTATACCAGAAAGTTGAATTTTTCTTAGTAAAATAGTTTCTAATAGGTCATCATAATGATGACCAAAAAAAATATTTTTAATTCCATTTTTTTTTGAATAATTGGTTATTAAATTAATTCTTAATTCTCTAGAATTTTTTTGAAAATTATACTTTTTTAATTTAGATCCTAATTTGTAAATTTTAAGATTATATATTTTATTTAAATCGTATAGGTTAACAATACTATCAATTTCTTTAGAGCTCTCTGATCTCGATTCATGATCAAAAATTACAATATGTATATTTTTTTTATTTATGAAATTTTTATTTATAAGATCAAATAAAACAGTGCTATCGACTCCTCCTGATAACGCTATTGCTATAGGCTCTTCATATAGAATATTATTTTGATGGAAATATTCCTTTATAAATTTGTTTTTTATACTTATTTTATCAATCAATAATTAGTCCGCACCCTTGCATTTCTTGCAAGGCTTTAGAATCTTCAGTAACACCCGGTTGGTCATCGTATTCTTCTGAAAATATAATTTCTTCAATTATAAGACAAGAATTTTCCTTGTCTCCAATTTCGATTAGAGATTTAGCTAACCAAAAATAGTTGTCAGTTTTAAATTTCACTATAGCTGAAAAATCCCTATGTCTAATTCCAAAATATTTTACAGCCTCTATAAATTGGTTTTGCAAGAAATAAGTCCTGCCTAATAAATAATAAGCTTCACTCAAAACCTCATTGTTATCAGAGGAAGATTCTGTAATTTGTATAAAAATTTTTATAGCGCTATCATTATTTCCAGTCATCATGTAATTTTTTGCGACCATCATCTCTTCTATGACATCAAAAGGAGTTTTA
>CAYZPP010000092.1:0-4681 GCA_964480315.1 uncultured Alphaproteobacteria bacterium
TTAGACAAAAAACTTCAATTGAAATTAAACAACAAGATATTGAAACAGAAAAAACTATTCTTGAGCTTGAAAGAGATATTGAGTTTAGTCGTCTAGAAAAACAAAGACTAGTAGACGTAAAGCATGCTACTGAGAAAACTGAAACTGCCAAAGAAGAAGCAAGAAAAAGATATGAATCTGAAGAAGCTTACATCATGGCAGAAGAGCAAATTAAAAATGCTAAAACTGCTCAGCAAAAAAATGTTGATGCATTTAAAATTTCAGCTGAACAAGAGACAAGAGTTCTAGATATTGAAAAAACAAAGAGAATTGATCTTGAGGAAAAACAAAAACAGTTAGAAATTTTAGACAAATCTAAAATAGTTCTTAAATCTAAAATGGAAGAAGAGACAGCAAGAGCAAAAGCTGTAGAGGCTGAAGAAAAAGTTAATACTATCAGAGAAGTGGAGCAAGCAGAGAAGGTTAAATCTCTTGGAGTTATTGAGGCTTCGAAGGATGCAGAAAGAGAAAAACTTGCCACTATGGCAGCAAAGCTTCGTTATGAAATAGAAGCTGCAGGTAAAAAATCTTTAAATGAAGCAGAAAATTTAAGAAGTGATGCTAGCAGAAGAAGTGCATTAAGACTTAAGCTGGCTGAAAAAATCGAAGGTATTATTCGTGAGTGGGTTAAGCCAATGCAGCATATTGATTCAATTAAAGTCGTTGACGTAAATGGTCTTCCAGGTTTCAGCCAGGGTGGTGGAACTGGTGATGGATCAGGAGGGGAAGGAGGACCTTCAGGCGATGGATCAAAAAAAGGTTCTTTAGCAGACAATGTAGTTAATTCAGCATTAAGGTATAGGGCGCAACAGCCATTTTTAGATTCATTACTAAAAGAAGTTGGAATGACTCCAGGCGATGCAAGTAATATCAGGAATATACTGGGTGATTATGATGATCCTAAGAAAGACGCTCATATGAGATTTGATAATGACCCCGCAAATAAGTCAAATAAGAAAAAATAATAAAGGTATATAAATGAGTATAGATATTAAGTCTTGGGCAAAAAAATATAAAGATCTTACTGATAGCGATGAAACAATTCGGGCTATGGCAAAATATTATACTTGTTCTTTTCTTTTTGATATGAGTGAAGTTAAAGCAATTATAGAAATGCATGATGGTAAAGTAAAAAACATAAATACTAATCCGGGAGGTCTTGACCCTTATGATTTTGCACTTAGAGCTTCAGCCAACACATGGAGAGAATTTGCTAGACCTATTCCAAAACCAATGTTTCATGGAATTTATGCTGCTTCTTTTAGAAGAGATCTATTGATCGAAGGTAATCATCTTATTTTGATGCAAAATATTAGAAATTTTGTAGTTCAATTTGAACTTTTGAGAAAATCAGGAGTTCCAGTTTAATGATTATCTATAATAAGGAGTTATCTAATGGCAGTTAAACACCACGAACCTATCGGTCGCTATGTAACAATAGAAGTAGATGGACAAGAGTATAAAGTTTTTTATCTCTCTAATGGAAAAGGCACACCTTTGGTATGCCAACATACAGCTGGTTGTCACAACCATCAATGGAGAGGCTTGTTAGAAGACGATGAAATTACTAAAAATTATCAAGTAATAGCTTACGATTTACCTAGGCATGGAAAATCAGATCCAGCTCATAATACTGAGTGGTGGAAGGAAGAATACAAGTTAACAGCAGAACATTATTGTAATTTTATTCTTGAATTCTGTAAGGCTCTTGAATTAGAGAATCCTATATTTATGGGATCATCTTTTGGGGGAAATATTGCTCTACATTTAGCACTAAAATATCCAAATAAATTTAAAGCTGTAATTCCAGTAGAGGCAGCGCATTACTCTCCTGGATTTTATATTGATTGGTGGAGACATCCTCATGCTAATGCAGCACAAGTTTGCGGAAGTGGGGTATGGGATTTAATGGCACCTATGTCACCTGATATGGATAGATGGCTTACATGGCATTATTACACCCAAGGTTCTGAAGCTTTCAAGGGAGACTTACATTTCTATTCAGTTGATCATGACTTAAGAGACGAATTACAAAATATTGATGGATATAAATGTCCAGTTGTAATGTTGACTGGTGATTATGATTACCTTACACCCCCAGAAGCAACCGAAGATACAGCCAGACAAATCAAAGGTGCTGTTTATATTGAAATGAAAGATATTGGCCATTTTCCTATGAGTGAAAATCATGAGTTGTTTAGAATTTACCTTCTAGAAGCCCTTAAAATAATTAAGGAAAGAACTGGATTTAATTCTTAATTTAAGTTTAGATTATGTTAACTAATCTACTTTGGTTTTCCTTTTTTCTCGTAATCTATTGGAGTTTCTGTCTTTTTTGGGGAGCTAGAACTTTAAGAAAAAATCATACACCAGAATCTTATTATTTAGCAGATAGAGGTGTTAGTAGTTGGGTATTTTTCTTTGCCGCTACCGCTGCAACATTTGCTGGTATTACTATTATAACTTATCCATCTTTAATATATTCAGATGGATATTCTTTTTTAGCAACCTCAGCGATAGTAATTACAATTCCGCTTGGCACTATACTTTTTTTTAAAAGGCAATGGATGCTTAGTAGAAAGTTTAATCTAATTACTCCTGGTGAAATGTATTTTAAGTATTATCAAAGTAATACTTTAAGAATAGTAATTTTAATTATCGGATTATTTTTTGCTGTTCCTTTTTTAGGAATTTTATTAGGTGCAACAGGAGGACTTGTTGAATTTATAAGTGTGGGAGAAATAAGTAGGGACTCTGCAATGTGGGTATTAACGGCTGTAGTCTTATTTTATGTTGTATCAGGCGGATTTAAGTCAGTGGTTAGCGTCGGTGTAGTCCAATCTTGGCTATTTTTTATTTTATTTTTAACAATAGGACTGGGAACAATTAATTACTTAGGAGGATTAGATATCTTTGAACAATTTGCTATAGCCAGCAAATTTATTTCTTTTGGATCTTGGGGAAATACGGAAGGTTATGGCGGGGGAGAGTTGCATAGTTATTTTTCTGTTCCAGGTGTTATCCAATGGGTAGCAGGAATAGGTAAAAATAATCCAGCTGGAGGTCCTTGGACTTCTGTAATGATTTTATCATTTACAATGTCATACATGGGCATTGTTCTTTCACCAACTTTTTCAATGTGGAGTTATAGTGTAAAATCACCAAGATCTTTTTACTTTTATCAGATTTGGGGCGCAGGAGCTATAATGGGTGTCTTTTTGTTTTTATTTGCAGGATTATTGGGGGTGGGGGCTCATTTACTTGGCGCAAATGCCGATATCAACGCTAATGGATTTGCAATAAGTAATATTTTACCTGAAATTTCAAATACTGATCAAGCTTCCTTAATTTTTTATTTCATTGAGTCATTTAACATTTATTCACCTGCTATAGTCGGTTTTTTGGGGGTTTGTATTGTTGCCGCTCTTCAGTCTACTATCGCAGCATTTTTAATGACATCTGGAAGTATGGTGGCACGAGATCTATATAAGCCATATATCGACAAAGAGGCTAGTTGGTCAAGAGAACTATTAGTTGCAAGACTTTCGATGCTTTTACTCTGTGTTGCCGCTTTATATTTGGCGACATATTTTGAAACTTCATTAATACTAATGGGTGGCCTAGCAATAGCTTTTGGATTTCAGTTATTTCCTGTCTTGTTAGGAGTAATCTGGTTTCCCTGGATAACAAAAAATGGTGCTACACTTGGCTTAATAACAGGATTAATTTTTGTAATTCTTTCAGAAACATTTGGTCATAAGTTAACAGGAAATGCTCTACCGTGGGGCAGATGGCCGTTAACGATTTATTCTGGAGTATGGGGCTTATTCTTTAATATTATTGTTTGTTTTATAAGTTCATTATCTGCTTTTAATGATAAAGAAAAAAAACATAGAGAAGAAATACATGATTTTCTAAATTCTCATATGGGTATTCATTCATCTAGAATAAAAATTAAATCTTTGGCCTATGTCTTATTTTTAATCTGGACATTTTTCTCAATTGGACCAGGATTAATATTTGGCAATATGATTTTTGGAAGTGCTAGTGACAGTTTTAGTAATTGGACTATGGGAGTACCTTCTTTATGGGTTTATCAAATTATTTGGTGGGCCATTGGCGTGCTTTTAATTTGGTTTTTAGCAAATAAAATGGACTTATCTACTCTACCAAAAAAACCTATTCTAAATGGTGATGATTTTCTATCGCCTGATGATGTTGAAGAAAAAGGAAATTACATTGATAAATTAGGTGGTGGATATGGATGGCCACTAATAATAATCGCGCTAGCGGTTGCCACAGTTATATTATCGGTTTATGCACTATAATTTCATGCAAAGTGCCCCAAACTTCTTTATTTATAAGCATTTTTCTTCTATTATGTTTCAGATATTGGAACATAAAATGCCCTTTGTCTTAACAGGATTTAAAATATAAAAATGTCAGATTATAGCTATAAAGACCCTTCTAATGTTTCTTTAAATAAGGGACACAAACACACCGACGATTTTATAACAAAAAAATATATTTTACCCATGTTAAGAAATCCCCAAAAACTTAAAGAATTAATTGATGAACACAGAGCAACGCCTTTTGGAAGAGCTGCAACTAGAAATAGTGATTTAGTGCAACATAGCCAAGA
>CAYZPP010000093.1:0-4651 GCA_964480315.1 uncultured Alphaproteobacteria bacterium
CTATTTTTTAATTTTTCAATATCAACGCCTTTTTTACCAATGAGAATTCCAGGCTTTGAAGTATGAATGATTATTTTTAAATTATCAGCGGCCCTTTCAATATTAACAAGACTGATACCGGCTGTTGAATGATTTTTTTCTATATAAGCCCTAATAACTGTATCTTCCTTTAGCAGGCTTGCATAATTTTTTTTATCAAACCAAGTAGACTGCCAATACTTGTTAATTCCCATTCTTAATGAAATAGGATTTATTTTTTGTCCCATTATAAAGACTCCTCTAAAATAACAGTTAAACGTGAATATGGTTTAATAATTTGGTGTGCCCTACCTTTACTTTGAGGATTGAATCTTTTAAGTCTAATACTTTTACCAACGTAGACTTCCTTGACTACCAATTTATCTATATCTAAATTATTATTATTTTCAGCATTGGCTATAGCAGAATTAACTGTCTTTAATATTTCCTTACTGACCCTCTTTTGAGAAAACTTTAAAATATTAATTGCAGCAGCAATTTTTTTCTTTCTGATATCCTTAACGATAAGATTTACTTTTTGGGTACTTGATCTTATCATCTTATTAATAGCTTTAACTTCTTTGTTTTCCATATTTATTTTTTAACAGCTTTCTTATTTCCAGAATGACCTTTAAAGACTCTAGTAGGTGAAAATTCACCCAGTTTATGGCCAACCATATCTTCTGATATATATACAGGTATAAAAATCTTACCATTATAAACAGCAACGGTAACTCCAACAAAATCAGGGATGATTGTTGACCTTCTAGACCAAGTTTTGATTTGTCCTTTAGACTCTGTTTCTTTTGCTTTTTTAATTTTCTTATAAAGAGTAATATCGAAATAAGGACCTTTCCAAACTGATCTAGCCATTATTTTTTACCTCCTTTAGTAATAATAAATCTTGATGTTCGTTTATTTGTTCTTGTTTTTTTACCCTTAGTTTTCAATCCCCAAGGTGTTGTTGGATGTCTACCGCCAGAAGTTCTTCCTTCACCACCACCATGAGGATGATCAACGGGATTCATTGCGACTCCTCTTACAGTAGGCTTAATACCCAAGTGTCTTTTAATTCCAGCTTTACCAATTTTTTTATTTTTATTATCTGAATTAGAAACTACTCCAATAGTAGCCATACATTCTCCACTAATTAGTCTAGTTTCACGAGAAACAAGTTTAATTATTATATAATTTTCATTTGTACCTAAAACTTGAGCATGAGTACCTGCAGATCTACATAGCTTAGCTCCAGCACCAGGCTTAAGTTCTATATTATGAACAGAAGTTCCAGCTGGAATATTCTTTAATTTCATAGCGTTACCAATTTTAATTTCAGTTTTTTCAGAGGAAGTAATTGTATCGCCAGCTTTAATATCGTTAGGGGCAATAATATATTCTTTAGGTTTATCTGAGTAAGAAACTAAAGCTATGAAAGCAGTTCTATTGGGGTCATATTCAAGTCTTTCAATTGTACCAACACTATCAAGTGTGTTTCTTTTAAAATTTATAATTCTATATTTTTTTTTAGCGCCACCAGATCTATGTCTAATAGTTATTTTTCCAGTATTATTTCTTCCAGAACTAGGTTGTTGAGATATTGTTAAAGATTTTTCAGATCTGCCGGAGAAAAGTGAAGTTTTATCAACCTTTACAGTTTTTCTTAAAGATGGAGTTGTAGGTTTATATGAAATAAGACTCATTATTTAACTGCTGCCCCCATATCAATTGTATTACCTTTTTTAAGGGTAACAGTAATTCTCTTTGTTTCATTTCTAGTACCACGCATGCCTTTAAAAACTTTAGGCTTACTTTTAGTTCTTAAGGAATTTAATTTTTCGACTTTAACTTTATATAAAGATTCAATAATATCTTTTATATCCTTTTTATTAGATTTCATATCGACTTCAAATACATATTTATTGAACTGAGCATTAGAAGTTGATTTTTCGGTAATAACAGGTTTTTTAATTTGATTTAAATTTTTCATTTAACTATTTCACTTAAATGTTTTGTATATAGTTCTGATTGTTTTGATAAAAATAAAGCTTCATGTTTTAAAGTATTGAATACTGAAAAAGTAGTATCGGACATAAAATTCACACCCTTATAATTGTTGAATTTTTTAGTTAATGTTGAATCCTTTATATTTTTAAAAACTATAGAAAAAGATTTATGATTAATTAATTTAAGAGATTTTGCAAAATTTTCAATATTCACACCTTCTTCATTAAATAGGTAAAGAGTATTATTTTGTATCTTTGATATTAATGAAGTTATTTTAGATAATTTTATAGTTTTTTTATTAATCTTAAATGCAACTTCGTGAAATTTAGGACCAAAAGATTTTCCACCACCTCTTCTGCTTCCATTTTTACCATTACCAACTCGAGCATTACCTGTTCCTTTTTGTTTATATAATTTTTTAGTAGATCCAGCCACCTCAGATCTGTCTTTAGTATGATTATTTCCTTGCTTATGTGATTGTAGTTTATTAACAACAAGACTAATTACTTTAGATGAAGGAGTTGTATAAGATTCAACAATAGAAAGTTTTGTTTCTTTCACGGATGAATCTAAAAAATTTATTTCTTTAATCATCTTATTATTTATAGACCCTTACTATCGTACTTCTTTTGCCAGGAACTGAACCTTTTATAAAAATCAAACTATTATCTTGATCGATTTTAAGAACCTCTAAACCTTTTTGTGTTACAGTTTCATCACCAAGATGGCCTGCCATTTTTTTACCTTTAAATACTCTTCCAGGATTTTGGTTCTGTCCAGTTCCACCAGCTGATCTATGTGAAGTTGAAACACCGTGTGAGGCCCTTAAACCTGCAAAGTTATGTCTTTTCATAACACCTGCAAAACCTTTTCCTGTTGATTTTGATTGCACAATAACCTTGTCTCCAATTAAAAAATTAACCTTTAATTCTAACCCAATTTCAATTAGATTTTCTGCAGAGTCCAGTCTTTCTTCTTTTATATGTTTTCTTGCTTCAATATTTTTTTTTATAAATTCTTTTTGTTGAGGATTTTTTAATTTTTTTGGTTTTAAAAATCCAATAATATTTGCAATATAACCATCTCTATCGACTGTTCTATTGCCAACAACGGAACACCCTTTATAATCTAAAACTGTAGCACAAACCCTATTACCTTTATCGTCAATAAATGAAGTTTGACCTAATTTTTTACCTAATATCATCATTATTATTTTTTAATTTTTATATCAACATTTACACCAGAAGCTAAATCTAGTTTCATTAATGCGTCAACGGTCTGAGGGGTTGGTTCGATTATATCCATCATTCTAATATGAGTTCTGATTTCAAATTGTTCTCTACTCTTCTTATTAACATGAGGGGATCTATTTACAGTTATACGTTCAATTTTTGAAGGCATTGGTATAGGTCCAATAACTTTTGCACCTGTTCTTTTTGCCGTATGCATAATATCAACTGAACTTTTATCAAGAATATTGTGATCAAATGACTTTAGTCTAATTCTAATATTTTGATTTATCATAATTTATGCTAATTTAGATTTAATTTCTTCTTCAACATTAGATGGTACTAAATCGTAATGTGAAAATAACATTGTATAACTTGCTCTTCCTTGACTCATTGAACGTAGATTATTAACATAACCAAACATATTAGCAAGAGGAACTGTTGAGGATATTACCTTAGCGTTACCTCTATCTTCCATCTTTTCAATTTGCCCTCTTCTTGAATTTAAATCACCGATAATATCTCCCATGTATTCTTCTGCTGTAACGACTTCAACTTTCATCATAGGCTCTAATAATTTCGGATTGGCTTTTTTCATAGCATCTCTGAATGCTGCACGAGATGCAATTTCAAAAGCAAGAACGGAGGAGTCAACATCATGATAAGCACCATCATACACTTCAGCTTCAAAGTCTATTACATTGTAACCAGCTATAACTCCATTCTGTGATGCCTGCTTTATGCCTTTTTCTACACCAGGAATGTATTCTCTTGGGATATTTCCTCCAGTTACCTTATTTGTAAATTTAAAACCTGCCATTCTTTCAGTTGGTTTAAATTTAATCTTTACTCTAGCAAACTGTCCCGCTCCACCTGACTGTTTTTTATGTGTATAATCCACATCAACTTCTTTTGTTAATGTTTCACGATAAGCTACTTGCGGAGCTCCGACATCAGCTTCGACTTTAAATTCTCTTTTCATTCTATCAACTAGTATTTCTAAATGTAATTCGCCCATACCTTTAATAAGGGTTTGGCCAGATTCTTCATCTGTAGCTACTCTAAAACTGGGATCTTCTTGTGCTAGTCTATTTAATGCTTGGCCCATTTTTTCATAATCAGCTTTTGTTTTAGGTTCGACAGCTACTTCAATAACAGGTTCAGGAAATTCCATTTTTTCTAGGACAACTACATTATTAGGGTCACAAATAGTATTGCCTGTAGTTACGTTCTTAAGACCAACTAATGCAACAATGTCGCCTGCCTCGGCCTCTTTGATCTCTTCTCTAGTATTTGAATGCATAAGTAACATTCTCCCAATTCTTTCTTTTTGATTTTTAGAAGAATTTAATATCGTAGCTCCAGCTGAGAGTTTTCCTGTATAAATTCTAGCAAAAACA
>CAYZPP010000094.1:0-4645 GCA_964480315.1 uncultured Alphaproteobacteria bacterium
GTGACACTCTGATTAAAAGTCAGATGCTCTACCTGCTGAGCTATGGGCCCTTATAGAAAGTAAGTCATGAACATTTCAAATTTTCTTTAAAAAATCAAGGACTGGTTTTGGCACACTTTTACTAATATCTCCACCAAGACGGTGTATTTCTTTAATAAATCTCGAAGAAATGAAGTGATATTTTTCAGAAGACATTAAAAAAATTGTTTCGATATCTTTATCGATAGTTCTATTCATTCCAGTCATCAGAAATTCGTATTCAAAGTCAGATACAGCTCTCAACCCTCTTATAATTATTTTAGAGTTTTTAGATTTAGCATAATTCATTAACAAATGGTCAAATTTTTCTACAGATATTCGTTTTTTGAAATCATTATTTAATAAATTAATAGTTTCTTTAATAAGTTTAACTCTAATATCCGCTTCAAGCATGTGCTCTTTCTTATCATTATTTGAGACAGCTATAATAAGATTATCAACTACGTGGAGACTTCTTTCAATTATGTCTAAATGTCCTAAAGTTAAAGGATCAAAAGAACCAGGATATATCCCAACTCTAATCTCCATCTCCACTTTCTTCTAATCTGGCTACGGCAACTATTTTTTCTTTACTATCTACCTTGAATACAGAAACACCTTGCGAAACCCTACCTACTACACGAATATTTTCACCAACATTACATCTTAACAATTTACCATTATCTGAAATTAGGGCTATATTATCATCAGCATTCACTTTTAAAGATTGGACAACGCGACCATTTTTAGGGGTGATAGTAATGTTAGTCACACCTGAACCACCTCTGTTTGTAATTCTGTACTCATAGGCTGAACTTAATTTACCATAACCATTTTCTGTAATACATAATAAAAATTCTTCTGTCTTAGACAGTTCTTCAAATTTTTTATTAATTTTTGAGAGATCTTTTTTTGCTTCATTTTTGGCCTTAAGATAAGATTCCCTAACGTCAATTGAAATTTTATTATGAAGTAAACTACATATAGAAACAACCTTATCATCTTTTGTTAACTTAATTCCCCTTACTCCTGAAGATCCTAAACCAGAAAATTCTCTTAAGTCTTTTGTGGCGAAACGAATAGACTTTCCATTTGTAGTGGCTAATTGAACATCATCATTCTCAATTACAGAAATAACACCAATTAGCCTGTCTCCCGTTTTTAATTTTATGGCCGTTTTACCTGATCTTGCTAATTTTCTGGTACCGCTCATAGCAACATCTTTCATTTTATTTTTTCTTATATTTCCAAGAGTTGTAGCAAATACTAAATTATAATTATCAAATTCATCAATATCTTTTGGTAACCTTAGGATGCTAGATATCTTTTCACTCTTAGATATTGGTATCAAATTAATAATGGCCTTGCCCTTTGATTGAGGTGTGCCAGGTGGAAGTTCGTAAGTTTTCATAGAATAAACTTTACCCGTAGAAGTAAAAAACAATATCGTACATCTTGTAGTAGCAGCAAAAACTTGCTCAAGGAAATCTTCATCTCTGGTACCCATAGCTTTTTTACCCTTGCCGCCCCTCTTTTGATTCTTATATGAATCTTTAGGCACTCTCTTAATATAGCCTTGATGTGAAACAGTGATAACAACATCTTCCTCAACAATTAAATCTTCTGTGTCTATATTCTCAAAAGCTCGTTCTTGTATTTCAGTTTTTCTTGGTGTTGCAAAATTATCTTTAACTTCTAAAAGTTCATTTTTTAGAATACCTAAAAGTTCATTATTGGAATTAAGAATTTTTAAATAGCCATTAATATCTTTAATCAAAGTTTGTAGATTAGAAAAGATATCTTCCCTCTCTAAAGCCGTTAACTTTTGAAGTCTTAACTCTAAAATAGCTTTAGCTTGATCCTCATCTAAATTAATTTTATTTGATATTATTTTAGTAGAAGGACTAATCAGCTTAATATAATCGATGACATTGGACTTTACTGGCCATTTTTTTTCTAATAATTTTGCTTTGGCTTCAGATGGGTTCTTTGATTTTTTAATTAAATCTATGACTTCATCTATGCTATTAACAGCAATAGATAATCCTATAAGTAAATTTGCTTTATCTCTTGCTTTATTTAGCTGAAATACAGTTCTTTTTGTTATTACTTCTTTTCTAAATTCAATAAAATATGTTAGTCCGTCGTGCAAGTTAAGAGTAACAGGTTTGGTTTCGTTTAAAGCTAGCATATTGCTACTAAAAGACGTTTTCAGAGGCGTATACTGAAATAATTGATTTTTAACAACTTCATCCATTGCTGAAGCTTTAAGCTCTATAACAATTCGTACACCCTCTTTATTTGATTCGTCACGAATGTCACTAACACCCTCAATTATCTTGCTATTAACCACTTCAGCAATTCGCTCAAGTAATTTTGATTTATTTTGCAAATAGGGAATTTCTGTAATTATAATTGCATTTTTGTTTCTGACTTGCTCATCATGAATTTTTGACATGACAGTCACTGAACCTCTTCCAGTTTCATACATTGACAACAGTCCTTCAGTTCCAGAAATTATTCCACCTGTAGGAAAATCAGGGCCTTTTACAATTTTATGTAATTCTTTTGATGTTGTTTTAGGCTCATCTACCAATAAAAGAGTTGCATCAATTATTTCTCCTAAATTATGAGGAGGAATATTTGTAGCCATACCAACAGCTATACCGCTAGCTCCATTTACAAAAATATTTGGAAATTTAGATGGGAGAACTTTTGGCTCTTGTAAAGTTTCATCATAGTTTGCTCTTGTTGGAACAGTTTCAAACTCTAATTCCTCCAACATGTAAGATGTAACTTTTCCTAAACGAGCTTCCGTATAACGCATTGCAGCGGCAGGATCTCCATCCATAGAACCATAATTACCCTGACCATCTATCAATGGGAGTCTCATAGTAAAATCTTGCGCCATTCTAACCATAGCCTCATATATTGAAGAGTCACCGTGAGGATGATATTTACCCATTACATCGCCTACTATACGGGCAGATTTTTTATAGGGCTTATTGTGATGGTAGCTTGATTCATACATTGAGTATAAAATTCTACGATGTACTGGCTTTAAACCATCTCTAATATCAGGAAGAGCTCTTGAAACTATGACGCTCATCGCATAATCAAGATAGCTACTCTCTAACTCTGTAGTTATTTCAATAGTTGGGTAGGTTATGTTATCCAATACATCTAACTGACCACTATTAATTTTTTTTTTCTTAGCCAATTAAGTTAGATTAAAAAGGTATGTCGTCTTCAAGTTTGGTTGCAGTTGAATTATCTTCTATTGGATTAATAGCTTCATCAGCAGCTGATTCTATTTGATCACTTTGCTGAGAAAAACCTGATTGGTTACTAGCTCCCAACATGGTTAAAACACCAGAATAATTTGCTAAAACTACAGCAGTAGAGAATTTTTCAACACCGTTTTTATCAGTATACTTACTTGTTTGAAGCTGACCTTCAATATAAATTTTTGAACCTTTTTTTAAGTATTTTTCACAAATATCAGCTAATTTTTCATTGAATATATTAACTCTGTGCCATTCTGTTTTATCGACCATTTCTTGGGTTTCTTTATTACGATACTTAGTGGAAGTGGCTAATGAAAAGCTTGCGAGCCTACCACCATTTGCCATAGATCTAACTTCAGGGTCTCCACCTAAGTTACCTAAAAGAATTACTTTATTTACTGATCCAGACATGTATTTATTACTATAATAAGTTTATAAAGATAAACAAGTAATTACCTAAATTTTGATACTTAATTTATGAAAAAAAGCTCACCCCTAACACATATAATAATTAAAAATGCTTATGAGCATAATTTAAAGAATTTAACATTAGAAATACCTAAAAATAAACTAATAGTGATAACAGGTGTTAGCGGTTCAGGGAAGTCTACTTTAGCATTCGATACCATCTACGCTGAAGGTCAGAGAAAATATATAGAATCACTTAGTTCTTATGCAAGACAATTTCTTGATATGATGGATAAACCAAAGGTAGACAAAATTGAAGGGTTATCACCAGCCATATCAATAGATCAAAAAACTACCTCAAAAAATCCTAGATCAACTGTAGGCACGGTAACTGAAATATATGATTACTTAAGAGTTCTCTTCGCAAGACTTGGCATCCCCTACTCTCCTGCAACTGGCAAACCAATAAAAGGATTAACAAGCTCAGAAATTATTGAAGAGATACAAAGTAAATTTATTAATAAAAAGATAATAATTATGTCTCCATTAATAAAAGGTAGGAAAGGCGAATATAAAAAAATTTTTGAGGAATATTTTAAAAAAGGATATGAAAGATTCTATGTAAATGGAAAATTATATGAAAAAAAAGATATACCTGAATTAAGTAAGAATTTTAAACATACTATTTCTATAGTTATTGATCGCATAATTCCATCGAAAGAGAATTTAGAAAGAGCTGCAAATAGTGTTGAAATATGTCTTAACGAAAGTGAAGGTAATATTGAAATATTAGATATTGAAACTAACGACCTTCATAAATTATCAAATAAATTTATGTGTCCCGTAAGTGGTTTTAGCATAGATGAAATTGAACCTAGAATTTTCAGTTTTAATAATCCTTACGGAGCATGTAAAAAATGCGATGGTCTTGG
>CAYZPP010000095.1:0-4609 GCA_964480315.1 uncultured Alphaproteobacteria bacterium
ATACAATGATCATTATGAGTCAAAAAGAATATACAAACTAGGCGTTAGAAGAATGCCCGAAGGCGGTAAGAGACCTAAAAAATCATCTTCTCCAATTTTAGAAAAAAAATATCTCACTAAATTAAAAAAAAATAAAAATTTAAGTAATATGAAACAAGTCTTTTCCAAAAAAAACTACTCCCAAAAAATATCTATTTATAACACAATAAGATCTAGAGTGGGCAAAGGTTGGCCAACTGGGGCTCTAGAATATTTTAATAAGAATAATAAAATTTTTTCTGACTATGAAAAAAGCTTTTTACTTTCAAAAATTGCTAATGGGTATTACTTAGCAAACTTGGATGATAAGGCTATTAATACACTAGGAGATAAATCATTCATTAAAGCACCCTACATAGAAGGTTTATGGATCAAAGGACTTGCTCATTACAGAAAAAAAGAATTTAAGCGATCCTCAAAAAGTTTTTTAATATTATCTAAAGTTTCTAAGAACACTTGGTTGCAAGCTGCTGGAGCCTATTGGTCATTTATATCCTCCTCTAAAATGCAAAATCAAAAAGATATTATGAGAGCTTCCATCGAAGCGTTAGAAGTTGCGTGTTCTGTGCCTTATAATTTATACTCTCTTTTATCATGTTTTGTGATCAACAAACCTATTGATATAAATAAAGGGGAGGAATTTTATAAACTTAATGAAAATTATAATGAATTTTCTTCTACTAAATTTGGTCAAAGAATAAAAGCACTATTAGAAATTGATGAGACTAGTATTGCTGAATTTGAACTGAGTAGAGCCCAAAAAATTTCTAATCATGCTTTCAAAAAAATTATTTTAGGTTTTGCTATGAATAACGATTTAAGTTCTTTGCAAATTAAAACTACAAAAACATTGTTTGGAGAAAATGCAGACATAAACCTGCTCTACCCTTCCCCAAAATGGATGGATAATTTGAATATAAATAATCTTGATAAAAATATTGTGATGGGAGTAGTGAGACAAGAATCTCAATTTAGTGCGTTTGCCAAAAGTGGAAAAAGCGCGTATGGCCTCATGCAAGTTCTTCCTTCTACAGCAAAAATGATGGATAGAAAAAAGAATTTTATAGGTAATAGGAGACTTTTATTTGACCCATCGATTAACGTTGATGTTGGCACTAAATATATAAAGTCATTACTATCAATTAAATACATCAAAGGAGATTTATTAAAAACATTAATTTCTTATAATGCGGGGCCTGGCAATTTTTCAAAATGGTCAAAAAAAATTACATATAATGATGATAGTTTTCTACTGATAGAATCCATCCCTTCTAGAGAAACAAGATTATTTGTGGAAAGAGTCTTAAGTAATATCATTATATATGAATATCTTAATAATAAATCTCAAAATTATGTTAAGCAATTAGTGGAAACTAATACTATAATAATAGATTATGATTGATGAAAAAATTAAATTTCAACAAATTGGCATTTCTATTGTAACAATTTCTGATACTCGAAATATTGATAATGATAAGTCGGGCAACTATCTATTGAAGTCAATTATTAAAAAAAAACATAAGGTTATTAGTCACGAAATCATCAAAGATGATGTGGGCTTAATTCAAGATAAAATTCAAAATCTTAGTAATGATCATTCAATTGGAGTTATTATTACAACTGGTGGAACTGGATTGACAGGAAGAGATAATACAATTGATGCCATTAAGGAAATCTCAGAAATCGAAATACCTGGATTTGGCGAGTTATTTAGGTATTTAAGTTATAAAAAAATTGGAACCTCAACAATACAATCTCGTTCTACAGCTTTTTTAGTAAATAAAAAATATGTTTTTTGTCTTCCTGGATCAACTTCTGCGGTAAAAGATGCTTGGGAACAAATACTATATTACCAACTGGATATAAGACATAAGCCTTGTAATTTTATTGAATTAATCCCAAGATTAAATGAAAAATAATATCATTGGAGTAGATGAAGTAGGCAGAGGGTCCCTTGTTGGCAGTGCTATTATTTGTGCTTTCAAATCTACAGATGAGGTTTTTAAAAATTTTCCTTACAAAATAAGAGATTCTAAAAAGTTATCTAAGAAAAAAAGAGAATTAATTTTTGAAGAATTAAAAAAATTAAAGCAAAAAGGTGTAGTTGATTATTCAATCATATTTGGTAAAAAAAAAATTATAGAAAAATACAATATTCATAAAACTATTCTTTGGTGTATGAGCTCTTCTGTAAAGAAAATTTATCGAGATTCAGATAAAATTATAGTAGATGGAATTTTTATTCCTGATGATCTAAAAAATCTCAATATTAAAGCTATAATAAAAGCAGATGATAAATTTGCACAAGTCTCCGCAGCCTCAATAATAGCAAAATGCTTTAGAGATAATCTGATGAATAGATTGCATATGCATGATAATCGATTTTTTTGGGATAAAAATGCCGGCTATCCAACTAAAAATCACCTTGAAAGCATAAAGAATTTAGGTATTAGCAAATTTCATCGAGAAACTTATCAACCAATTTCTAAGCTTATCAATAAGTTATAACCAAAGATATCAACAGGTATTTACATAATATGAATTTTAGATTCAATATGTATGTAAGATTCTTCTTTCATGAAATTAAATAAAATACATTTTGGTAACTGCGAATATTTATTCAAAAAAATCAAAGACAAATCTATTGATCTAGTATTTCTCGATCCTCCATATTTTTTACAACTAAATAAGCAACTTACTAGGCCTAACCACTCAGTCGTTAAGGGCGTTGAAGAAGAGTGGGACAAATTTAACAACTATGAAGAATATGATATTTTTACTTATAATTATTTAAAGGAATGTAAAAGAGTTTTAAAAGACGACGGCACTTTATGGGTAGTAGGCTCCTACCATAATATATACAGAATCGGTTCTATTCTTCAAAATTTAAATTATTGGATATTAAATGATGTAATTTGGTCTAAGAATAATCCTCTTCCTAATTTCAGAGGGACTAGATTAACTAATGCTCATGAAACTTTACTATGGTGTTCAAAATCCAAAGAATCTAAATATAAGTTTAATTATCATGCTCTTAAAACTGCAAATGAAGATAAGCAAGAAAGGAGTATATGGAACTTTCCTATCTGCTCAGGCAAAGAAAGATTAAAAAACAAAGAAAATAAAACAGCTCATCCTACACAGAAGCCACTATCTCTAATGAAAAAAATTATTACGCAATGCTCTTCTGAATCCGATGTTTTACTAGAGCCATTTGCAGGAACAGGAAGCTTTTGTGCTGCAGCTAAATACCTTGGAAGAAATTTTATAGGATTTGATCAAAATAAAGAATATGTAAAATTGGCCACAAAAAGGCTTGAAGATATAAAAAAAGTTGATGAGAAAGTATTAGAGCCTCTAGATAAAGACATTCCAAAAAAGAAAATACCCTTTGGGAATTTGGTACATGAGGGCTACCTAGAGCCTGGTGAGATACTTTATAATATCAAAGACACTCACAGAGCTACCATACAATCAGATGGATCAATTAGAATTGATGATGACAGAGGGTCAATACACCAAATTGCAGCTTTAGTTAATAAGACTAGCTCTTTTAATGGATGGGATTACTGGCATTACAAGAACAAAGATCAGAAGCTTGAATCTATTGATGTTCTAAGAAATAAATTAAGAGATTAAGCTCAAAATTTTTTTATATAAAGTTGGTAGCGGAATATGAATGAGATCCACACTCTTGTGCCACTTAAATTTTTTATTTTTTGAATTCATCACAATTTCAAAAACACTAATTTGTAAATTATGATTTGTAATTACATACTTAATGTCTTTGATTTTTTTTAATTTATTATTTTTAGATAATGTATTTGTTAGGAGGTCCTTATTATTTGGTAAATGCTCAAAGCCGCTAAAAAAACTTAAATTTGGTTTTTTTAAAAATGCTATTTGATTTTTATATTTGATAATAAAAAAATTAATATTTATTTTTTTCATTAATTTTTTTTTAGTTTTAATTAAGTAAATTTTTTTTTGATTATTAGCAAATAGATATTTAGTTAAATCTAGATTATTAACTTTAGGAGTAGATTTTTTTTTAATGATGGAGGCTAAATCCATTAATGCTTCTGTGAAATTTCTACTATGATTTTTAGGCCAAATAAATTTAAGTATTTCTTCTATTTGCTTATGGCTTAATTCGGTACCGTAAAGTCCTGAAAAAAGTCTGTAAATATTAATATCAACAGGTGTGTCTGGTATATTATAACCTATAGTTCTAATAGCTGAAGACGTGTAAATTCCAACACCCGGTAAATTCATTAGAAGGTTTTTTTCACTGGGAATTTTGTATTTATGGACTGTATTTATTGTATTGACAGCATTCCATAGATTTCTTGCTCTTCGATAATATCCTAATCCGGACCAGTAGCTTAATAATTCTTTTTCAGAAGATTTTGAAAATGATTTAAAATTAGGATATTTTTTTATAAAGATTGGAAATTTTTTTTCAACTGTGCCAACAGTAGTTTGTTGGAGCATAATTTCTGAGATATAAGTATTATATGGAGATCTTAAATCTCTCCAAATTAACTTTCTATTATTTTTTTTAAACCAT
>CAYZPP010000096.1:0-4573 GCA_964480315.1 uncultured Alphaproteobacteria bacterium
TACGACCTGTTTTGTATCTGTATGGGTTATCACAGCTTTTTTATGTTTTGAATTAATAAACTTATTTACAGAAGGGAAAATGTTTGACTATTTACTATTGTTTGGACCATTTATTCCGTTAATGGCTATCTTAATTGGATTTATACCTGGATGTGGGCCGCAAATTATGATCACTTCTATGTATGTCAGCGGTCAAATACCAATGGCAGCACAATTGGGAAATTCTATTTCTAATGATGGTGATGCTTTATTTCCCGCTCTAGCAATTTCAGCCAGAGTAGCAATACTTGCCACACTCTACAGTGCTATTCCCGCTGTTATAGTAGCTTATCTTTGGTATTATTTAGTATAAAAATATACTAAGAATATATGTGCTTCAAAGACTTAAAATATATATTGAAAATAAATCTCAATCAAAATATTCACAATATTTTTTATCTGTAATTGCATTTATAGAAAGTATTTTTTTTCCAATACCACCAGACTTACTTTTAATCCCCATTTGTTATTATAATAGAAAAAAAATCTTTTTTTCTATTATAAATTGTACTTTTTTTTCCGTGTTAGGTGGGATCTTAGCTTATGGATTGGGATATTTTTTATATGGCCATATGAGTCAATTTTTGGACGGAAATAAAATTGAACATTTCATAGACTTTTATAACAAATGGGGGGTTTATTCCGTAATAATTGGTGGCTTCACACCTATACCATTTAAAATTATTACCATTACTAGTGGTTTTTTAAAATTTGATTTTTTAATATTTGTTTTGAGTTCAATTTTTGCAAGAGGTCTTAGATTTCTAATTATAGGTTTGATAATTAAAATGTTGGCAGAAAAAAGTTTAGAATTTTTAAAGAAAAATAAGATTATGATTTTTTTAGTCGTACCCATTATATTAGTTATAGTAATGCTAGTAGGAATATATTTATCTAATTAAAATAATGAAAAATAAAACGAATAATATAATCATTTTATATTCATTTTTAGCTTTAGGATTTGCGCTAATATTAGAATATGGATTTGGATTACTTCCATGTAGATTATGCACTCTTCAAAGAATTCCCTACTTAATAATTATAATTATAATTATAATTCAACTGCTCTTAAAACCGTCAGACAAAATAATAACAATTTTAGTTTTTTTGTGTCTATTGGCTGAATTAGCTTTTTCATTAAATCACTCTTTATTGTCACTAGGAGTAATCAATTCTTCAGGCTGTGAAAGTGCGGTTGCTTTACCTTCAGGGATTGATAATTTAAAAAATGCACTTCAGAACAATACCTTAATTATTGATTGCGAAAATGCTAATAAGAAAATTTTAGGACTGCATCTTTCCAGTTATAATGCTTTAGCTTCAATAATTTTTCTGATACTTATTATCAAAGATGCTTTCAAGAAAAAATAAAAAAAAATTATCTGCTGATGATAGAAAGACTCTTGAAGAAATAATTAGAGTCGATCATGCAGGTGAACATGGAGCAACTCAAATATATCGCGGTCAACTTACTGTTTTTAAAAAGAATTCATCTATATGGAAAAAAATAATTGAGATGGCGGAACAAGAAGAAATTCACAAATCTACTTTCGATGAACTGATTGTAGATAGGAGCGTTAGGCCAACAGCTCTTTTTCCTTTATGGAATACAGCGGGTTATCTTTTAGGTTTAGGTACTGCTCTTTTGGGTGAAAAAGCGGCCATGGCGTGCACTGTAGCAGTCGAAGAAGTAATTGGGCGTCATTATGAGGAGCAAATTAAAATTTTATCAGAAAAAAAAATTGATCCTAAGCTTTTAAAAATTGTTAAGAAATTTAGAGAAGACGAATTAGAACATCATGACACTGGCGTTAATCATGAGGCTGAAATGACACCAGGATATGCTATTTTGAGCAAAGCTATTAAACAAGGATGCTATTTAGCTATTAAGATTACTAAGAAGTACTAATTCTTTTCAAGAACACTATCCCAGTATAAATAATCACCCCAACTTTCATGGAGATAATTTGATGGAAAATTTTTACTTTTTAATCTCAAAAAGTATTGAGACGGCTCTTCAGGTTTCTTCAATAATTTAAATCCAACGGTTTGAAGAGGTTTATTTCCTTTTATCCAATTACAGCGAGAGCAAGAAGTCACAACATTTTCCCAATTAGTTACTCCTCCTTTAGATTTAGGAATAAGATGATCAAATGTAAGTTCTCTTGTTTGGAATTTTTGATGACAATATTGACACACAAAGTTATCTCTTAAAAAAACATTAAATCTAGTGAATGGAGGCTTATGGCTATGAGAAATATAATCCTTCAAGGAAATTACACTTGGGATTTTCATTTTAAGACTTGGTGAACTTACGTACTGATCATACTCATTAACAATATTGACTCTGTCTAAAAAAACCGCCTTGATAGAATCTTTCCAACTCCATATAGATAAAGGGAAATAACTTAATGGCCTATAATCAGCATTAAGAACTAAAGAAGGACAATTATTCGAATCGACCATGCTTTTGATATTAACATACTTTATAACTAAAAATGTTAATAAATTATTTTAGCCATTCTTTGACTTTATTATTTATTTCTTCAATGGCTTTAATGCTTATTTCATGATCGCAATTCTCTTCAATAATTAAATTACTTTTTATTTTTTTTAAAGATAAGAAGTTGTAAAGTTGTTGGGATCTTTCGCTGGGGACAACAGAATCTGATTTACCATGAAAAATAAAAAATTTTTGGCTTACATTTAATGAAGATATATCATCTAAAATTTTTTTTGGTAAAGCTCCAGACAGTGAAATAATTCCTCCCATTTTAAATTGAGAAGTTAATCCATAATAAGAAGCAAGCATAGCTCCCTGAGAAAAGCCAATTATGACTATATTCTCATGGTTAGTATTATACTTAACTATTAAATCATCTAATATTTTAACTAAATAATTGTAAGATATTTTTAAACCTGAGTAAATTTCTTCTGGTGTCCTATCTGCCAAACTAAACCATTGGTATCCAAAGTAATTAAGAGGACAAGACTCAGGAGCATTGGGTGACTCAAATGAAATTGAATTATCATCATTATTTATATGGTCGCTTAAACCAATAAGGTCACTTCCATTAGCTCCATAACCGTGAAGGAATAAAACAACTTTATTCATTTTTTAATAATAGATTGATCAATTTATCGACATTTTAAAAATTTTTGATATGTTCCAGTTATGTTTTTAGGAAATATTCTACCATTTATTTTAATTATATCCATGTTTGTAGCTTTATTAGTTGTGATCATAGGAGTTATAGCAATGGCTAAAAATGGTAATTTCAATAAAAAGTATAGCAATAGATTGATGAGAATGCGTGTCTTGTTTCAAGGAGTTGCTGTAATAGTTTTTGCAGCAATTATTTATTTTTCTAGATAAGCTATAAAGCAATGGTTAAAAAAAATAAAAAAATTTTATCAACAAGCATTAATAAAAAGACATCAGAGTTGATGGATTCCATCAATACATCTATTGATATCGATTCTCGTCTATTTCATCAAGATATAGAAGTAACAAAGGCTCATGCCTTAGCCCTTAATAAGTTAAAGATTATATCAAATTCAGAACTGACAAAAATCCAAAAAGGCTTGAATAAAATAGTTAAACTTCATTTTAACAAAAAAATAAAATTTAGCAGAGAGAATGAAGATATCCATATGAATATAGAGTCTTTACTTTATTCTATAATTGGGAAGACAGCATCAAAAATCCATACTGGCCGATCGAGAAATGATCAGGTATCAGCAGATACTCGACTCTGGGTTATGAAAAGTTGTAAAAATTTAAAAAAGCAAATTAAGTTAATGATGGAGATTGTTTTAAAACAAGCTGAAAAAAATCAATCTAATATCATTCCAGGTTTTACACACCTTCAGGTTGCACAACCAGTAACATTAGCTCATCATTTATTGGCATACTTCGAAATGTTTAAAAGAGATTTATCTCATTTAGAATTTGTGGAACAAATGACAGATGAAAATCCTTTAGGTAGTGCCGCATTAGCAGGGAGTAACTATGATCTGGATACAATATTACTAAATAATGAATTAGGTTTTAGTAAATCAAAAAATAATTCTTTGGATGCGGTTAGTGATAGAGATTTTTGTGTTTATTTTCTTCAGTCATTATCAATGATAAGTCTTCATTTAGGAAAAATGTCATCTGAACTAATACTATGGTCAAGTAACTTATTTGAGCTATTTGATATTAGTAAAAATTACTCGACGGGTAGTTCAATAATGCCTCAAAAACGAAACCCAGACTCATTAGAATTAATCAGGAGTAAATCAAATATTATTCGAAATCAGAATTCTAGTCTTCTTAATGTATTATCCAACTTGCCACTAACTTACTTTAAAGACTTCCAAGAAGATAAAAAAATGATTTTTGATAGTTATGATGATTTAAAATTATGTTTAGACGTAATGACGGAAGTTTTAAAAGAATCCAGCTTTAATTCATCTAATGGCCTTAAAATATGTGAAGATAACTTTGCTTCAGCCACTGATTTAGCTGATTATTTAGTTATTGAAAAAA
>CAYZPP010000097.1:0-4571 GCA_964480315.1 uncultured Alphaproteobacteria bacterium
AATCCCAGAAAAACGCTGAATCAATTACGCTTCATATCCATTCCCCAGGCGGTTATGTTACTGAAGGATTTGCAATTCACGACTACATCAGAAGTTTAGGAAAGCCAGTGACAGCAATTATTGAGGGGATGTGTTACTCCATAGCAACAGTAATTGCTCTGGCAGGAGATAAAAGGGTTATGACTTCAAACTCTGACTTCATGATTCACAACCCTTGGGGTATGACTGGTGGTGACAGTAATGAGGTTCAGAAATATGCGGATGATCTTAAAAAACTAGAACAAAAAGTTGCAGACTTCTATGCAGCAAAAACAAATATAACTTCAGAAAGGGCACTAGAACTGATGAAAGCAGAAACTTTTATGAGCCCAGAAGATGCTTTAAAAGAAGGATTTATTACAGAAATAGCAACCGTCATGAAGGCAGTGGCATATTACAAACCAAAAAAAAAGGAACAAATGAGCAAAGAAGTATTAACAAAAAAAGAAGCTGAATCTATGTTAGGTAAACTAGGTGATAGAATCAAAGCTTTCTTAGATCCTAAAGTCAAAAATAAATTGATACAGGATGCAACGGGTGTTGAATTGGATTTTACGGCACTTACAGACGAGCAAACACCCGCAGTAGGTGACCTAGCAACCGTGGACGGAGTAGCTGCTGAAGGAGAATACCTTTTACCAAGTGGTGAAACCTATGTATTTGCAGAAGGCGCACTGACAGAAATAAAAACAGCAGAGGAAGAAGGTCTCGAGGAAATCACAGATTTAAAAGTGCAACTCGAAAGTCTTATGCAAAATCTTTTAAATGAAAAAAGTAATGTAAAAGCATTGAAGAAAGAAAACAAGAGTTTCAAAAACGTATTAGGGGATTTACAAAAAGAAATTAAATCAGTAAAGAAATCAATTGGTTCAGATTTCAAACACGACACCAAGAAAAAGAATTTAAAACCACAAGAGCAAGGATCACGAAAACTTTTCAAAGACTAATTACAAACATATAAAAATTACAAACAATGGCATTATTTGATTTATCGGGATTAACAATGAATCCCTCAGAAGTAGATGACGTTTCAAAATCAGTTTTTGAACTCGTCATAGAAGAAAGCGGTTTAGCCGAGCATCACGAAATTGAAACAGGGGTTGTAAGAAAAACGCAAATAGCGTTTATCGGAAACCCTGGACTCGTTGGTAAGGTGCAAACGGATTGTAACAGAATAATTGATGACTTTAACATTCCAATCACTCAAAAATACTGGGAGCTTGTGACTTTAGGCATTCGATTAAAGCACTGTGCAACTGATGTAAATGCACTTTTAAAGCTTTTTAAGAAAGCATCACGTATGAATCCAGATTTTTACGACCGCATTGGGAGTCAAGAATTAGGTTTGGTTGTTTCTAAACTAGAGCAAGCGATTAAACAAATGCTAAACAGATTGGTTTGGTTTGGAGACACAGCAGCCTCGAATGTTTCAAATGGGGGGTCGATTAAGAACGGAATTGACATAGCGTACTTTACGCCAATAGACGGATTGTTTAAACAGATTTTTGCAGATGTCCCGACAACAGCGAGCAACTATGTAAAAATATCTGAAAATGACGGGGCATCTTATACTACTCAGGAATTAGCAGACGACAAAGCACTGACTATTTTTAGAAAGATGCATAATGCAACAGACGCTCGATTTTATCAAGCGATCTCAGGAGGCGCACAGCCTAAGCTATTTGTGACCAGAGAGCTAATGCAGAACTATTGGAACACTTTAGAAAACAAGTCTTTAAACTTCTCATTAGCAGAAACTACGGACGGAACAACAAAGATGTCATACAGAGGTATTCCAATTATTGTTCGATACGATTGGGACGAAAACATCAGAAGCTATCAAGACAATGGGTCGACATTTAATCTTCCAAACAGAGCGATTTTAACATTAAAGGAAAACATTCCTGTGGCAACCTTGTCTGAATCTGATTTAGATACAGTAACGTCATTTTACGTGCAAAAGGATAAGGCTAATTACATGGATGTAGATATGAATTTAGATACTAAGCACTTACTGGAATACTTCACTGTAGCAGCATACTAACGGAATTTAACAAAAAAAATAAAAGAAACTATGGGATGTTTTACAGATAGATTAGCAGGAGATATAATCGTCAATTGTGACCACTTAGGAATTGGAGGCGTCGAGGACGACGTGGTATTAATTCCACACAACGACCTTGACAAAACAGCGAGTCCTATGAACTCATCAAACAGAATGTTGTTTGACGACTTCGCTTGTAAGTCAACAAAAACAGGGTTTTTGTTGTCTGGAATTAAACAAGTTCAAGGCTTCTTGTCTGAATTTGTGCCAGGCTCAGACAGCTTAGACAAGTGGCGACACGTATTTGATGGAGTGATTGCTTCACCAACAACAGCTAACCGCTTACAAGTGTCTAAACTTGCAAAAGGAGAACCTTATGTGGTGGTTCTACGAAGACGTTTTAAAGGAAATGACGGAGCTGATGAATTCTTAGTCTTAGGATGGGATGCAGGCGTTTACATCACGGTAATGACTGAGAATTCCAGAGAGCAAGACGGCATGATTAAGTTTACTCTGTCTTCAAAAGATGAATCTTTAGAATATGACATGGTTCGTAACTTACTAGATACTAACAATGCAACAACGCTGACATCATTTAACAACAAGTTTGCGACGTCTTAATGATGAATTGGTTAGGACTGGATAAGGAAACCATTTTTAAAGACAATGACGCTGATGGAAATAGGTATCTGAATCAATTCTTAAGGGACTATGAGCGTATTTTCAATATAACAGACTTTAATGCAGGCTGTGAAAAGTGTCTCAATGACTATTACATTAAACTTATAACACATTTAGAAATGGGAAACACAACAGAACCTAAAAAATATCAACTTAAACCAAAATATAACGGAATCCCGTTAAAATTTGGATCTTCAGTAATGGTAACAAACACCAATATTACAAAGGAATACGCTAAATTTCTTATTAAAAACCACCCACGTGGAGAGGGGTTATTTAATGTATTGCCAAAGCCAGAAGTTAAAAAGCCTAAAGCAACGGCAACAACTAAAAAACAGTCACCTACCAAAAATGACTAAAAATGGGCAGAATGAATGCGGCGTTTTTACAGATATTTAATAAAACATCTAAGTACGATAAGACAAAGAAAGTACATCCAAACGGGGAAGATAACAACTACCCCGATCTTGTAGAAAGTATTATCTCAGAGTCGGTGACGGCTTCCCGATGTGCTAAATTGATGGCGGATTACATCTCTGGAAAAGGTTTTGGAGAAGTGCCTAATCAGAAAGTCGTCCACAAAGAAAAACAAACCACACTTTTAAAATTCTGTCAAGATATTTCAGAATCTATTGCAGAACACAACGGCGTTTTTATTCATTGTAATTATAACGCTAATTACAGCATCATGGATATGGATGTGCTTCCACTTCCAGACTGCCGAGTCGGAAAGAAAGATGGAAATGATTACAGTGGCAAGATACTAACATGTAACGACTGGGGCGACAACAAAAAAGTAAAAGATGCCACTGTTGTAGATGTTTACAATTCAGATAAAAAAATAATCGAAACGCAAATAAAAGCAGCTGGAGGGATTAATAAATACAACGGTCAAATACTATATTTCAGATTTGGAAAATACACCTATCCCCTAGCCCCTATCCATCCTTGTATAAAGGATGCTGAAAGCGAAACGCAAGCTGCTATTTATAAACATACTTCGCTTAAAAAAGGGTTCTTTGGAAAGACTTTAGTCGTCACAAAACCGATGGTCGATGCCAATACAGATGACGAGAATTATAATGAGCAATTAACGCAGAGAGAAAACTTTAGAGAAACGATTAAAGATTTTGTAGGGGTTGAAAACTCGGACGGTGTGTTGCACTTGGAGATGGAATTCAACGGCGATTCCATAACGGATGAATTATTATTTAAAAACATTGACAGTAACATTAACGACAAACTGTTCGCTCATACTGAAAATTCAGTAAGTGACAACATTAGAATGTGCTTCAATAATATACCAGCTACGTTAATTCGTTCACAAGACGGTAAACTATTTGGGTCGTCAGGACAGGCTATCAATTCAATGAAAGAGTTTTACCAAGAGCAAACAAATAAAGAGCGTATGATCGTGAACGAAATCGTCAATAAATTGATGGTGCATTTTGTAGATAAAGAAGAAGGCTTGAAAATAATTCCTTTAATAACTCCTAAAAAAACAGAAGATGTTAATTAGCAGAACTGACATAGCGTTATACAGAGAAATCGCCAGAGGGGTTCGGCAGGACAAGATCAACCCCTACATTGACGATGCTGAAGCATTGGATTTAAAACCTTTGCTAGGTAACTCTTTGTTTTATGACTTAGTCAAGAACGCCGCAACTCAAAAATACATAGACCTTTTAGTGCCTAAAGAATTTGACGTAAACGGCATTACTTATAAGCACGTGGGGCTAAAAAAAATACTCTCAATTTTTTCAGATGCTCGATATAAATTGTTTGGATCAATGACAGACACGTCTTT